>NZ_KV840373.1:0-62691 GCF_001839185.1 Staphylococcus sp. HMSC65H10
AGGTTATCTCATCAACCGAATTTATTATAGAGCCCTTTATTATAGAACCTGTCATAGTTTAGAGACATAAGATGAACGCAAATTTACAATAACTAAATTTAGATTTAACAATATTAAACTAAAGAATTGATTATATTAAATATTTACCTAAACTTAACAATTAATATATTGTATCATATTTACATCGTGATATAATGAACCTGTATCAAATTTTATACATATGGAAGGGGTTAACAACGTAATGAAAGCACGTTCATCTTTTAAGGCATTACTTATTTTGATGATGGCAGTTATTTTATTTGTTTCAGCATGTGGAAAAGGAAGTTCATTAGACAACAAGAAAGAAAGCGACAGTAAAGGCGGAGATTACAAACCTAAAGAATTAACTGTACAGTTTGTACCTTCACAAAACGCGGATAAGTTAGAAGCGAAAGCGAAACCTTTAGAAAAATTATTATCTAAAGAATTAGGCATCCCAGTAAAAGTTTCTGTTTCTACAAACTACAACACAATTGTAGAAGCGATGAAATCTAAAAAAGTAGATGTTGGTTTCTTACCTCCTACTGCATATACATTAGCGCATGATCAAAAAGCTGCTGATGTATTACTACAAGCACAACGTTTCGGTGTAAACAAAGATGGTTCTGATTCTAAAGAATTAACAGACAAATACAAATCAGAAATTTTAGTGAAAAAGAATTCAGGCATTAACAGCGTGAAAGATTTAAAAGGTAAGAAAATCGCATTACAAGATGTTACTTCTACAGCGGGTTATACATTCCCTGCCGTTGAAATGGATAAAGAAGGCGTGAACGTCCTTAAAGATATGAAAGTCGTTAACATGAAAGGTCATGATCAAGCGATTATCTCATTGATGAATGGCGATGTAGATGCGGCTGCTGTATTCCAAGATGCACGTAAAATTGTGAAAAAAGATGAACCTAATGTCTACAAAGATACAAAAGTATTGAAATTAACAAAAGACATTCCAAATGACACGATTTCAGTACGTAGCGACATGGATCAAAAATGGAGAGACAAATTGAAAAAAGCCTTTAAAGACATTGCTAAAACAAAAGAAGGACATCAAGTGATCAGTGATGTTTATTCACATGAAGGCTATACAGACAGTAAAGATTCTAACTTCGATACAGTAAGAGAGTACGACAAAAAAGTTAAAGAAATGAAATAATTCAAGTTAAGAAAAACTGACTGAACCTAAGCGTATCTCAGCAAGATTGAACTCTGTTAGCAAGTATGTGCAGAAGTTAATCTTTTGAGTACGCTTATGTTTTTATCTCGATACTTAATTTAGAAAGGACTACTATTATGAGTCAGATTGAATTCAGAGATGTAAGTAAAGTATATGATAATGGCCATGTCGGTTTAGACCATATCAACTTAAATATTGAAAAAGGTGATTTTGCGGTTATCGTCGGGCTATCGGGTGCTGGTAAATCAACCTTATTACGGTCGATTAACCGTCTGCATGATATTACCGAAGGCGATATTGTGATTGATGGAACATCCATCTCCAAAGCATCAGGTAAGAAATTATTAGAAATGCGTCGTAATATCGGCATGATTTTCCAAAACTTTAATTTGGTGAAACGTTCTTCTGTAATGCGTAATGTGCTGAGTGGCAGAGTCGGCTATCACTCTACTTGGAAAATGGTCTTAGGCCTTTTCCCTAAAGAAGATAAAATCAAAGCATTAGAGGCTTTAGACCGTGTAAACATTTTAGATAAATATAAATCACGTTCAGATGAATTATCAGGTGGTCAACAACAGCGTATTTCTATTGCTCGTGCACTCTGCCAAGAACCTTCTATTATTCTGGCAGATGAGCCTGTGGCTTCATTAGACCCCTTAACAACTAAACAAGTCATGGATGATTTGAAACGTATTAATGAAGAATTAGGAATCACCATCATCATTAACTTGCACTTTGTGGACTTAGCACGCGAATATGGCACACGTATTATTGGCTTACGTGACGGTAAATTAGTCTTTGACGGTGCAGTCGATGAAGCAACAGATGAAGCATTCAATAAAATTTATGGACGTTCGATTAATGATGATGAGAAGTTAGGGGTGAATTAATATGACACCCGACAAAAATTATGCAGAAATGCTGAATCATAAAATGTCGTTTAAAACAGCGATGACCACTATATTGGTATTGTTTTTAGTGTTTTGGAGTGTCTTATATACGGGATTCAGCTTTAGTGATTTGATTTATGGTTTACCGCAAATCGGGACCCTATTCACTCAAATGTTTCCACCTGACTGGAGTTATCTTGAACAGATACTTAATCCCATGTTAGATACAATCAGAATGGCAATTGTCGGGACATTTATCGGTTCTATCATCACAGTACCTATTGCCTTATTGTGTGCAAAAAATATTTCACGTTCTAAATGGATTGCGATGCCAGCACGTTTCATCTTAAATATCGTGCGTACTATCCCCGATTTATTATTAGCCGCTATCTTTGTAGCAGTCTTTGGTATCGGCCAAATCCCCGGGGTATTAGCAGTGATTGTTTTAACAATCAGTATTGTCGCGAAATTATTATATGAAGTACTAGAAGCTATTGAACCTGGACCACTTGAAGCGATGACGGCTGTCGGTGCGAATAAAACAAAGTGGATTATATTCGGTGTTGTACCGCAAGCTTTAGCTTCTTATGTTTCTTACGTACTCTTTGCGTTCGAAATCAATATTCGAGCCGCTGCAGTGTTAGGTTTAGTCGGTGCCGGAGGTATCGGATTGTTTTACGATCAGACGCTGGGATTATTTCAGTATGACCGTACGGCTATGATTATTTTATTTACATTGGTCATTGTGGTGATTATTGATTACATCAGTTCGAAAGTGAGGGAACAACTCACATGACACAATCTAAAGCAGAATTATTAAAACATTATGGCAGTCCTCGCACAAAGTTAAAGTATGGCATTATTTCCGTGGTAATAATAGCCTTATTGGTTTGGGCCTTTGCGGGTATGCCCGCCTTAGAAATCAAACAAAAGTCGCAACAAATCCTTGGATCCATTATGCATGGTTTAACACATCCAGATTGGGGATTTGTCTATCAGCCTGGCGGTGAAGATTTATTACGCGGATTATTAGAAACCTTTGCGATTGCGGTTGTAGGTACCATTATCGCAGCGGTCATTTGTATTCCTTTAGCCTTCTTAGGTGCTAGAAATATTATACGTTTCAAACCTGTATCAGGCTTCAGTAAATTTATTTTAAGTATCATTCGTGTCTTTCCAGAGATTGTGATGGCTTTGATTTTTATAAAAGCCGTTGGACCAGGATCATTCTCTGGTGTACTCGCACTAGGTATTCACTCAGTAGGTATGCTTGGTAAATTATTCGCAGAAGATATTGAAAACATCGATTTAAGTGCTACTGAGTCATTAAAAGCGAGCGGTGCGAATAAAATGAAGACGTTAGTCTTTGCGGTCGTCCCACAAATCTTACCGACATTCTTATCCTTGATTTTATATCGCTTTGAGTTGAATTTGCGTTCCGCTTCCATTTTAGGTTTGATTGGTGCAGGCGGTATCGGCACACCGTTAATCTTCGCCTTACAAACCCGTTCATGGGACCGTGTCGGCATTATCTTAATCGGTTTAGTCATTATGGTCGGTATTGTGGATTATATTTCAGGTAAAGTACGTGAAAAAATCGTCTAATCGCTTTGTTGAGTCATTTTATTGAACAACTCAATCTCAAAAATCAATTGTAACGCTCTCGGCAATTAGTCCTAGATAAAGTTGATACCATAGCCTCATGTATTTTATGTAGAGATATCATACAATAATCAATGTAGAGGAAACGCAAGTAATGTATGCATCCTAAATCAATCCTAAAAGCATATTCTATAAATAATCGTTACACCTTTCTACCCACCCAAACAAAAGGACAGACGTTTCCTCTACACCGACATAAACAATGCTTAAAGTCGCAACTAACCTCCTAAATTAATCATAGAACATATCCTAAAATATGCATGCGACGGCATTAACAGTTAATCTAATCATTGAATTTAAAATCGACAAGTATGTTTCCCCTGACGTAAATTGTCGATCACCCTAAAAAAATAGAGCACTGCTTAGCTTACGAGGCTGTCCCACCTCACAAGCAACCTGAAGTCCCAACAGGTTAGATGCAGTGCTCTATTTTTATTTGCGATATTTATCATGAATTTAGTGAACTTTTAAACTCACGCTCATTTTCTACATATTAAAAGACCTTCCCAAGCAATGTCATACCATTACTTAAGAAGGCCTTATTTCATTCTATTATTTTCTATATTTCAACTTCGCAAAAGCATCGTGTTGATGAATAGATTCTTCATTACGACATTCAATGTCAAAACCTTCAATCCAATCCACTTCTACTAAGTCTGCAGCGATTAAACGAATTAAATCTTCCACAAAACGAGGGTTTTCATAAGCACGTTCTGTAACGCGTTTTTCATCTGGACGTTTTAAGATTGGGTAAAGAATTGAACTTGCGTTAGCTTCCATCGCATCTAAAATTACTTCTTTATAGTCAGACGGTAGTGTCGCTTCACGATTCAAGTACGTTTTTACAGTAATTACTCCGCGTTGGTTATGCGCAGAATACTCACTGATTTCTTTTGAACATGGACATAAAGTAGTTACTTTCGCTTCCATTGTCAGCTCTTTACGTGTCACTTTATCCCCTTCAACTGCCATGCCATACGTTACATCCGCATTGCCGACAGCTTTTAAGTTCGTAACGGGACTATAGCGATTAAAGAACCACTTACCTGAAACATCTACCCCTGCTGAAGTTTGTTTCATGTGTTTTTGAAGTGTATCTAATACCGTATGCAGATTATCAAATGTTAATGCTACACCGTTATCATAATGTTTCTCAACACTTTCTAAGATACGGCTCATATTAATACCTTTTTCTTCTCTCGTTAAGCTAGTTGAAAATGCGAAAGTACCTGCCGTTTGATATTCATCTATAATCACGGGATATACTAAGTTTTTAATTCCGACTTCTTCAATTTCAAATAAAAAATCTTTGTGCGTGCTTTGTAGATCTGTCATTTCTTCTTTTACTGTTGGTTTTGTACCTTTAATAGGATCAACAGAACCGAAGTGTTTCCAACGACCTTCTCGTGTCGATAAATCAAATTCAGTCATCTGTGTGCCCCTCCACTCATGATTCAAAATTGTAAGTCCAATATGTTTCTTGTTCTAAGAAACTTTTGGCTGTATCTGGAACTTGCGGTTCAGCTAACTGATGCAAGAATGGTCCAGATTGGGATGCATGTGCTTTGAATGCATCTAATTTTACTTCTCTATAATCAGTAATATCGTTAATGATATCAGGCATACCTAACTCATCAATCGCATCATTGCTAAAAGCAACTAATTGTAAACGTGGACGTTCTGCTTTAGGCATACGTCCTACTGTTCTAACTACCGCTTCTGCTGTTGCTTCATGATCTGGGTGTACCGCATAACCTGGATAGAATGAAATGATTACTGAAGGATGCAATTCATCAATCAGACTTTTAACCATCCCGTCCATTTTTTCATGTGGTTCGAATTCCACTGTTTTATCACGGTAACCCATCTTTCTTAAATCTTTAATACCAATCGATTTTGCTGCGTCTTCCAACTCGCGCTCTCTGACTTTCGACAGAGATTCACGTGTCGCAAATGGCGGATTTCCTAAATTACGTGCCATTTGACCTAAAGTCAAACAAGCATACGTAACTGGAACACCTTCATCAATATAACGTGCTAATGTTCCTGCTGATGAGAACGTCTCATCATCAGGATGCGGAAATATAACTAATACATGACTTTCCTCTGACATGATACGTCCTCCTTATATTTCAAACGGTACAGCACTGATTTCAAGCGCTGCCGCTAATTGCCCTTCATAATTAAAACCAGCGAGCAAGAATTCATTATCCTCGTTCACTTCATAATGTGTCAGTCCTTGTACATAAACCCATCCATTATCTTGTAGTTTCAAACCCACTCTGAATGGTTCTTTGCCACCGCCCTTAAGTTTGGCATGTTCAAAGACTACTTTGATATTTCTTAAAAACGTTCCAGCATTAAAGACACGTTGATCAAAATGGTTCGCATACGCACCATTTGTTGTTTCAACATGCAGGTATACAGGTTGATCTACATAAGATGCCAGTAACGTTTGTACTTTCTCATATTCTATCGGCTCCAAGCTGCTCACTCCCTTACACTAAGCAAAATCAAATGTTGAACCCCATCTATATCGTGTTATTCTTGATTTATTTATCAATCTCTTTATCATTTAATTGTACTAAATCCTCGTCAATAAATATAACCTACTGCTCATTCTTGAATTAACGATAGGTTTTCTCGGTTATCAATTCTTAAATTAGAAACAATATTTACATTATATAACTGTTCCTCCACTTTCTAAAGAGGTTATTGAAATATTCCTATAATTTGAGGGGGATTTACTATCTGTTTAAACTTCACCTCGTTATAATGGACATGTATGTCTTCATATATAGATACAAATAAGGAGGTCACACAACGTGAAAATTATTAATTTAGGGGATAAAGAGAAAGCATCATTCTACACAGCTTACGAGCTGTTCAACCAAATGAACGAGAATCCTGAAAGTAAGCTAGGTCTAGCAACAGGAGGTACAATGGTAGATGTTTATTCTGACTTAGTTAAACTGATGGAATTAAATGATTTAGATGTTTCTAATGTAGAAACATTCAACTTAGATGAATATGTTGGTTTATCAGCCGATCATCCAGAAAGCTATCATCATTATATGCATGAAGTGCTATTCGATCGCTATCCACACTTCAAAGAAGAAAATGTACATTTACCAATCGGTGATGCGAAAGATTTAGACGCTGAAACTACAAGATACGAACAACTGGTTAAGGATAAAGGGCCTGCAGATATCCAAATTTTAGGTATCGGGGAAAATGGTCATATCGGGTTCAATGAACCAGGTACAGAAAAAGACAGTATTACACGTGTCGTAGATTTAACTGAAAGTACGATTCAAGCCAATAGCCGTTATTTCGATAACGAAGAAGATGTGCCGAAACAAGCTATTTCAATGGGTCTTTCTACAATTTTATCTGCAAAACGTATTATCTTATTAGCGTTTGGCGAGAAAAAGAAAGATGCGATTACAAAACTTGCGAGCGGCATTCAAGACAAAGATGTCCCAGCAACAGTTTTATACGATCATCCTAATGTAGAGGTTTACGTAGATAACGCAGCTGCACCCGAACAGTAAAATTCACTGTTGTTTGTCAAAAACTAAAAAGGGTAAATAATCTAAGTAAAGCAAAAGTTACAACACATACATTATGAAAGGATGAATCATTTTGGAACTACAATTAGCAATTGATTTATTAAATAAAGAAGACGCTGCAGAGTTAGCTAACAAAGTGAAAGATTATGTCGATATCGTAGAAATCGGTACTCCTATCATATATAACGAAGGTCTGCCTGCCGTTCAATATATGGATGAAAACATCGATGGTGTTAAAGTTCTAGCAGATATGAAAATTATGGACGCTGCAGACTATGAAGTCAGCCAAGCAGTTAAATTCGGTGCTGACGTTGTAACAATCTTAGGTGTTGCTGAAGACGCTTCTATCAAAGCTGCTGTCGAAGAAGCACACAAAAATGACAAACAATTATTAGTAGATATGATTGCTGTTCAAGACATTAAACAACGCGCTAAAGAATTAGATGAAATGGGTGCTGACTATATCGCAGTACACATTGGTTATGACTTACAAGCTGAAGGTAAATCTCCATTAGATGATTTACACACAGTTAAATCTGTTATCAAAAATTCTAAAGTTGCCGTTGCTGGCGGTATCAAACCAGATACAATCAAAGATATCGTAGCTGAAGAACCAGACTTAGTGATTGTTGGTGGCGGTATCGCAAATGCAGACGACCCAGTAGAAGCAGCAAAAGCTTGCCGCGACGCAGTTGAAGGGAAATAAGCTATGGCAAAACTACAATATCAATTGATTTTAGATGAACTGAAAACGACGTTATCTAATGTTAAAGATCAAGATGTTGAAAACTTTGAACAAGCAATCAAAGATGCCAAAAATATTTTCGTAGCAGGTAAAGGTCGTTCTGGATTCGTCGCAAATGGATTTACAATGCGCTTGAATCAGCTTGAACAACCTGCATTTATCATTGGCGGTATTACAACACCTTCTATCCACGAAGGCGACTTGTTTATCGTCATTTCAGGTTCAGGCAGCACAGAACACTTACGCCTATTAGCTGAAAAAGCTAAAGATCAAGGTGCACAAGTGGCGTTAGTCACAACAAAACCTGATTCTAAAATCGGTGAATTGGCAGATGTCACAATCGAATTGCCTGCCGGAACAAAACATGATGCTGAAGGTTCAGCACAACCTTTAGGCAGTTTATTCGAACAAGCTGCACAATTATTCTTAGATGCTGTTGTATTAGATTTCATGAAAGACTTCAATATTGATGAAACTACGATGCAACAAAATCATGCGAATTTAGAATAAATCACATTAAAGGCCTGTAAGCTTTTGAGTTTATCTCTTTAACTTACAGGCCTTTTCTTTATGCTTTTTAGTAACCATATAACTTAACTATTTTACCTCTTCATAAAAAAGCTCTGCTTAAATAGTCCACAAAGTAAAATCACCTTGCACCACCACTAAGCAGAGATTATCAAACAGGATATTTTATCAGCTGAACTAACACACTTGCATCCTTTTATTTTAAATGTTCATAAGGACGGCTTTCTGCGAATGATACAATTTGTTCAACGAATAAACGAGAACGTAATTGGAATTCTTCGTCTTGTAAGAAGAATGTACCATCATCTAATTTGCCGTAATCTGAATCATGTGTCGCAATTTGGGTAGGCACTGCGATACCTAATAAGGTACGTACAATTAAGCGTAAGTGAGAAAGTGGTTCTGCACTTACAATACCGCCGCTGTTCCCCATTAAGCCGACTGGTTTCATTTTGAAGTCATCCATTGTCAGATGATCTAAAGCGTTCTTTAAGATACCAGAATATGAACCATGATAGTTCGGTGTACCTAAAATAATAAAGTCCGCTTCTCTCGCCTTCTCTTGTAAATCTTTCACATTAGCTTGATAATCATCTGGCGGATTACTTGCGCCAGAAACATCTAATGTATGGATTGGACGCTCAGCTAAATCAAAGATTTCCGCTTCAACATCCTTTTCATTGAATTGTCCCTTTAAGTATTGTGCCAGTGCTTTTGTGTGCGAATCAATACGCGCACTGCCTACGATAATGACACCTTTCATTCAATAGTCACTCCAGTTAATTTATTTTGATTGCTCTTCCAGCATTTTGTTGATTGCTTTACCGACACCGCTGTTTTGGTTATTATCTGTCACATATTTTGCGTATTCTTTCACTTCAGGCATCGCATTTTCCATTGCGACAGGATAACCCGCTTTTTCAAGCATCGATACGTCATTCATGTTATCACCAATTGCCATGACATCTTCCATATTGATACCGAGTTGGTTTGCGATTTCTTCTAACGCAATCCCTTTTTGCGCATAAGCGTTTGTGATTTCGATATTACCTCGTGCTGATGATGAAATTGCTAAGTTTGTGTGTTTCGCAAGTTCTGCACTGACACGATCAATTTTACCGATATCACTGTCAAACGCTAAAATTTTCATCACAATTTCACCAGGTCTTTCACTGATTTGATCATAATTATCAACTACTTTTAATGTGCCTTGATCAATACGATGTTGAATATGACGATGTATTTTTTCTACATCTGCTTTTTGACCTGCATGTTCTGCAATATCAATATAAATATCTAAATCTCTTTGAGGATCTTCAGTATAAATACCAAGGTTAGTATAGACTTGGTAATAAATATCCTCTCGATCTAGAACATGTGTAATTTGTTCAATCATTTCATGATTCAAGCTTGATGTATGCATAATATCGAATGATTCATCACGAACCTCTGCACCATTCAAACAAATATATGGGACTTTCAATCCAGTCGGTTCCACAGGCGCATTGGCTTCATAGAAAGCACGACCTGTCGCAATCACGACCGTAATCCCTTGTGCCTGCGCTGCTTTAATCGCTTTAATATTTTCCTCTGAAATTTCATGTGCTGCATTTAATAATGTTCCGTCCATATCTGTCGCAATTAGTTTAATCATGAATTAACCTCGTTTCTTTTGTCTTAGCCGTAGTGTCGTAAAATTACTTTTCACAACAAAGTCTAACCTCATTCTATCAAATTTTGATAACAGACTTCTATCGTCTGTTTGTACGATTTATGAGGGTAGAAACTATCGGCATTACTCATTCTTAACTATCTCTTACTTTTTAACGCTTTTCAAACAAAAAGATGTCCACTTCTTAAAAGCAGACATCTTCATTCTTCTAAAGTTGTTTTAACTGTTCAAGTCATTAGCCTCTTGCGATTGCTTAGCTTGTTTCTTCTTGTTTCTTAATTGCTTGAAGAAGTTCCGCAACATATCACCGCATTCTTCTTCTAAAACACCACTCACAACTTCTGCACGATGGTTGAAACGCGATTCTTGAAGTAAATCCATTAAACTGCCGCTACAACCGCCCTTTGGATCAGCAGCGCCATAAACAACGCGTGGAATACGGCTCATAACAATCGCACCAGAACACATCACACAAGGTTCTAAAGTGACATATAAAGTACAATCTTCTAATCGCCAACTCCCTACTGCTTCAGCTGCTTTTTCTATCGCAATATGTTCCGCATGGGCTGTCGGAAGTTGAATCGTTTCTCTTAAATTATGTGCACGTGCTATAATTTCATCGTCTTTAACAATGAGTGCGCCAATCGGTACTTCACCGATAGCTTCAGCTTTTTTGGCTTCATCTAATGCAAGTTTCATATATTTTTCATCTATTGTCATATGTTCAATCCCTTACCATGTGATACAATTACTATTGTCTATTTTAACACTTGGAGTGTTGTTTATGAATCAACCTTATATCGCTATTGAAGGGCCTATAGGAGTAGGCAAATCCTCTTTAGCACATCGCTTAAGTCAATCTCTTGATTATCATGAAGCACAAGAAATCGTGGATGAAAATCCATTTTTATCTGATTTCTATGACGACATTTCAAAATGGAGTTTCCAGACTGAAATGTTCTTTTTATGTAACCGTTACAAACAGGTTCAAGATCTAGAACAACTACATAACGGTATTGTCAGTGACTATCATGTTTATAAAAACAAAATCTTTGCGCGTCAAACACTGACAGATACAGAATACAACAAGTTTGACCGTATTTACGATATTCTGACTGAGGATCTTATGATGCCGGACATCGTAATCTTCCTCGATGCAGATTTAGAAGTATTAAAACAACGTATCGCCAAACGCAATCGCAGCTTCGAAGCACAAATTGAAGATGATTATCTTTTAAATTTAAAAGAAGCTTATCATCACTTCTATGAATCTTTAGAAGCCGAAGGCAAAATGGTGAAACGCATCGATACAACAAACTTGGATTTCGTCAATCACGCTGACGATTACGAGTATCTATTAAACATTGTACAATCAATGATAGGAGGCAACACGCATGAATAATTACGGTATCCCTCAAGATGCGGTGATTACAATCGCAGGTACTGTAGGCGTCGGTAAATCGAGCTTAACACGTGCCTTAGCTAAAAAATTAAACTTCCGCACTTCTTTCGAGAATGTGGACCATAATCCTTATCTAGATAAATTCTATGATAACTTTGAACGTTGGAGTTTCCACCTTCAAATCTATTTCCTTGCGGAACGCTTTAAAGAACAAAAACGCATGTTTGAATATGGCGGGGGCTTTATCCAAGACCGTTCTATTTATGAAGACGTTGATATCTTCGCAAAAATGCACGAAGAACAAGGGACGATGACACCTGAAGACTTCAAAACATACTCAGAATTATTTGAAGCGATGGTCATGACACCTTACTTCCCAAAACCAGACGTTTTAATTTATTTAGAATGTGATTACGATGAAGTGATTGAGCGCATCAAACAACGCGGTCGCCAAATGGAAATTGATACAGATCCAGAATACTGGAAAAAATTATTCCGTCGTTACGAAGAATGGATTTCAAGCTTCAATGCCTGCCCTGTCGTACGCGTGAACATTAATGAATATGATCTGCATGAAAGTTTAGACACGCTAGATCCAGTGTTAGATAAAATTGCGCATGTGATTGATGTCTATCGTAATGTAGATACTAGAAAATAATAAGCAAACAAAAAATCATGTATCTCTGCTCTTAACTGAGCGAGATACATGATTTTCTTTTACTCTGAATAAACTTGTATGAAGTTATTTATCAAAGAAACGTTTTATTTCATCATTCAAACCTTTATAGTAATCATAACGTGTAACTGGGAATTTATCTTTCATATCACTATCTGTGCTATTATGCATCACAAACGGATGACCGATATGACTTAAATAAATCTCATCATTACCACTGTCACCGAAACCTAGTACACCTTCTGAATCAAGATCATACATATCTAACAGGTAGCGCACAGCGAATAACTTGCCAGCGTTTTTAGGTGTAAAGTGTACATCATACGCATCTTCAGGGTCACCTGCTTTAGGATTCGTTTTATTATAATGTACCGCATAGTCATAAGCCGCTGCTTTATCTTGTAAATCTTTTAAATTCTGCTCGTCTTTTTCTTCATCGCCTTGTGCATAATAGTAATATTCATACAATGTTTCTTCATCTCTGAATTCTCTTTGGGGATGAAGTTCAACTTGGTGTTCTGACTCGAAGCTGTCGATAATTTCATCAACTTTTTCTTTAGTGAACGTTGTTTCTGAAACAGCTTCTTCATAATCTTTAGAACGTTGATATTCGCCTTTATCATCTAGTTCAAATAATTTGGAACATAAGTCAGAAAAGATAAAGTCTGGTTTATATTCCATTTCCGCATGTTTCATTTTCTCCATAATACTTTCAAAGATACTGCCTGATAACACTGCAGTAATCACTTGGTGCTTTTCTTCAGCTTGTTTCAGTGTCGATTCAAGTTCACGTAGTTCAGGAATATCTTCTTTCGTGGTTTGATGCTTATAATACGTTTCGTCAAAATCAAATAAAATTAATTGACGCATCATATCATCCCTCCAACCTTGGTTATAATTCTAACTCTTCGCGGTAAATCACAGGTTCATAATCGTCATCATTGATAGCTTTACTATAATAACCTTCATCTGTTTCTTTTAAACCAAAGGCTTCGGCCTTATCCGCTTCACTTGTGCCAATATAACTTTGACCTTTCGCATCAAAAAACAAATCAAAGAGCGTACCGCCATAACGTGCTTCATGTTTCAAATCATATAATGCATCGACTTCTTGACGTTTGACGTCTTTATAAAACAATGTATGGCTCGAATATTTTGTTGTTTTCGCTTCAAAACCTAAAGACTGCGCTCCGGCATCTTCTGTGACCAAATGCAAAGTCTTGCCAAAGTCATTTAAGACGCGAAACACTTCTCCTTGATATTCTGCATAACGTCCATCTAATACTGTATGTTGTTCTTTCATGATTTTCACCTCATTTAATGTGTGACGATAACTTAGGATTCTGTATCTTCGCCCTTTAAAATAGAAACAATTTCTGGCGCTTTCTCTACGACATAATCCGCATGTTTAAATTCATGCGCTTGACCTACGCCTGTCAATACAGCTACAGACAGTCCTAAGCCAGCGTTAACAGCGGTTTGTATATCATTAGGTGTATCGCCTACAATTGCGATCTCTTCCGCTTTAAGCCCCTTCTCTTGCGCAAAGAGCGCCTTTAATACAGCTGGGTCTGGCTTTTCAGCCGCATTAGATTCAGTAGAGATGACTAAATCAAAGAACGCTTCTGTATCTGTAGATTCAATAAATTGATCTGTGCCTTTCTTCGTATCACTCGTAATAATTCCAATATGATATCCATCTGCCTTTAATGTTTCTAACGCTTCTACCATCCCATCAATCCATTTAATTTCAGGAACTCTATGGTCAATGAGATATTGACTCGTCTTGCGTGTCCATTCGCCCACATCTTCTCCAGCTAACGCATTGAAATTCTGAATAATTTCATCTAGCGAACCACAGGCCATCGGTGTACCAGGTTCTATTTGATTCTTTTCTTTATTCACACCTAAAGTCTGGTAAGCATGTGCTTGATCTTCTTCTGAAATAAAACGTTCCACAAACTGATCTACCATTTGAATACCAATCTTCATCCAACTCATATCAAAATCAATGAGTGTGCCATCTTTATCAAATAAGATCCATTTAATTGTCATCAGTTTCCACGCTTCTTTCTTTATACTTTTATTTCATTTTATCAATTTATGAATTAAGAAGGAAATTAAAAAAGGCTTACACCCTTTGTATTGGATGTAAGCACAAAATGCATCAACGATTAATCTTTCTCACAGTTTTGACGGTCCTTTGATGGTTCTGGTAACGTCTTGACCAACGTAAACAATACAATCGTTTGGAAGGTCACCATAATCAATAAGCCAATTCTGATATAGAAGTTATCTAGCATATAAAGCGAAAATGCGATAACAATATATAAACTCAATAAAATTTTGAACTTCTTCTTTAAAGTAAAGCCTCTATCTCTTTTGAAGCTTTCCACATATTCACCGTAAACCTTTGTACTCACTAACCAACGATTAAATCTTTCAGAACTTCTTGAAAAACAAACAGCTGCTAAAAGTAAAAAAGGTGTAGTTGGCAACAAAGGTACAACGATTCCTATAAAACCAACGATAGCTGAAATTAAACCTATCGTAATTAAAATATATCTCATAAAAGCACCTCTACCGATAATCATTTTCAATTATACAATAGAATACAGACTAGTAAACAATAATATGTTTGCTTATTACTTTTATCTACCTTGAGTTTAGTTAGCGCTTTCTGTAGGATAGTTTGTATGTCAAAATCTTAAGGAGAAACCTATATGAGATTACATAAAATGAAGCTTCAAGAAGCCAACTTTCCAAAAGCATTAGATATTTGGGAAAGATCTGTCATCGCGACACATGACTTTTTAAAAGAAGAAGATAGAATCACTTTAAAACAAGAGATTCCTACTTACTTCCAACAAGTTGAAGCTTATTTGTGGTTTGTTGGACAAGAAGCAATTGGCTTTTCTGGAACACACGATCACAACTTAGAAATGCTTTTTATAGACCCAAAACACTTTAATCAAGGTTACGGTTCAGAAATACTGCAATATTTAATCCAACAAGGAAAAGTAAGTTATGTGGATGTTAACAAGGATAATGAACGCGCAATAGAATTCTATCTTAAAAATGGCTTTGAAGTTTATAAAACCTCTCAAACAGACGCTCAAGGTAGAAATTATCCTATTTTACATATGAAATTATAAAGCACTCGGCAAAAACCTTTAATTATATTAATGACAAAACAGGTCAGAAACACACTGTTATCTGTGCTTCTGACCTGTTATTTTTATCACTATTTATAATTCTTTTTCGAATTATTTTTTAGGAACGACCACTCTCCAGCCGTGTTTGTCTTCTAATTTACCACTTTGGATACCAGTATATTGGTCATATAAGTGTTGAGTGATTTTACCTGTTTCGTTATTATTGATAACGATTTCGCGGTCTTCGTATTTTAAGACACCTACAGGTGAAATAACTGCAGCTGTACCTGTACCGAAGACTTCATCTAATTCGCCTTTATCATACGCTTCGAATAATTCATCTACAGATACACGACGTTCTTCTACTTTATAGCCAAGTTCTTTAGCTAATTCGATTACTGTCTTACGTGTAATACCTGGTAAGATACTACCGTTTAATTCAGGTGTAACAAGTGTACCGTTTTCAACGAAGAAGATGTTCATGCTTCCGACTTCTTCGATGTATTTTTGTTCTACACCGTCTAACCATAATACTTGGTCATAACCTTCTTTGTTTGCGTTAGATTGTGCTAATAAGCTTGCTGCGTAGTTACCAGCTACTTTCGCAAATCCAACACCACCACGTACGGCACGAACGTATTTATCTTCTACATAAATACGTGTTGGTTTTAATGCGTCTCCGCCATAGTATGAACCAGAAGGAGATAAGATAATTAATAATTTGTAGTGAGACGCTGGATGTACACCTAAACCTGCTTCAGTCGCAAAGACGAATGGACGAATGTATAATGATTGACCTTCCCCTTCAGGTACCCAGTCACGTTCAACATTCACAAGTTCTTTTAATCCTTCTAATAATAACTCTTCATCAATTTGCGGCATTTCTAAGCGTGCTAATGATTGATTAATACGTTTGAAGTTTTGGTCAGGTCTGAATAAATCAACCTCTCCATTATGTTTGTATGCTTTTAATCCTTCAAAGACTGCTTGGCCATAATGAAGTCCTTGTGCAGCGGGATCAAGTTCGATCGGTGCATAAGGAGTAATCTTCAAATCATGCCAACCACCTTTATCTTCATCGTAGTCATAACTTAACATGTAATCAGTGAAGTGTTGACCGAACCCTAAGTTACTTGGATCTGGTTTTTGTTTAAGCTCTTCACGTTTCTCGAATTTAACATTTTCTGACATGATTTCTGCCTCCTAAAATTGTGCTTATAAATAAGATAATACTAAAATTATAGCAATCTAAGCCTGTGTATTCAATGAGTTTTTAGAAAATTTAAAAAATATGCCCTTAATCAAATCCTCTATTGAACACAGTTATTTATTTCTCTCTTTAACATTTCCCCATTGATACAAATTAAAAGTTGCTATATTCCTTACACTTCCATTATTGTACAGTCTATTTCTGAATGCAACTGTGAGCAATCTCATTTTCACTTTGCATAGACGATCTATTCATTAAGAACATCCACTTCCTTTATCAGCATCTAATGTCGCACTGACTCCATATGGCAAGATACACTTTGGTTCATTATGGCCAAAGCTGCCATTAGCGATGACAATTTTATGTTCTAGGTTTTGTTCTCGCAAAATTTTTAACCATAACGCTTCTATCTCTTGATGATGTTGTCATCTAATCGTCACCCACTTAACATTAGTCTACTGCCGTCATACATAATAATTAACAGGACGAACATTTTCTATAGGTCCTAGAAAACATTCAGCCCTGTTGATTTAATTCATATGCTTATATTATTTTTGTGTTGCTGCTTCTTTCTCTCTAACCCCTTGCAACATAGCTTCTGTCATCTTGTCTAAATCATATTTAGGTGAGAAGCCCCATTCATTTCTTGCGCAACTTGTATCAATCGCATCTGGCCAGCTATCTGCAATACCTTGTCTGATTGGATCTACTTCATAGTGCATTTTGAATTCTGGAATTTGTTTACGAATAGATGCGGCAATTTCTTCTGGCTCGAAACTCATACCGCTTAAGTTAAAGGCACAACGATTTTCAATATTTTCTTCTGGTGCTTCCATCAATTTAATAATTGCGTCGATCGCATCATCCATAAACATCATATCCATGTAAGTATCTTTACCGATAAAGCTTGTATACTCACCTTTACGTACCGCCTCAAAATAAATCTCACAAGCGTAATCTGTTGTACCGCCGCCTGGTTCTTTCACAAATGAAATTAACCCAGGGAAACGTACGCTTCGTGTATCTACACCAAACTTAGTATGGTAATACTCGCATAATAACTCACCTGATACTTTGTTTACACCGTACATAGATGTTGGTCGTTGAATCGTTAATGCAGGTGTATCACGTTTAGGTGTTGTTGGCCCGAATGCCCCGATAGAACTTGGTGTAAAGAACTGTACATTATGATGGCGTGCCGCTTCTAACGCATTGACTAAACCACCCATATTAATATTCCATGCCAGCATTGGATCTTTCTCAGCTGTCGCAGACAATAATGCGGCCATATGCATTAAAGCATCTGGTTGAAATTCCTCTACAACCTCATTCATGCGTGCTGCATCTGTAACATCTAATATCGCAAACGGTCCGTCTTTGATTAGAGAATCCGCTTCTGGTTCTCTAATATCCGTTGCTAAAACATTATCTGTTCCATAAATCTCACGACATTTTAATACAAGTTCAGTCCCGATTTGCCCTAGTGCGCCAGTAATCATAATTCTTTTCATATTTCTCTCTCCCCTTTGAAAAGTGCGCTAAAGAACTGTAGTATTTCTGAGGTGTACATTCTCTTGTTATTTAACACTATATTTTTATAAATGCTTATTAATGTATATACCATACGTACAAAAATAAGTAAAGCGCTTACATTTGAAAAGAGCAAAATTATACTTTTCTATTTATTTCAAAGACACATCATTTAGATAAACCATCAAATATTTTTACGGCAATGCTTTTGAAGAAATTCATAACCTTCTTTCTCATAGAAATCAACAGCTGCGTTATTTTTCCCCCAATAATCCAATTCTACTGTGTCACACCGCTCTTTTTCTGCTACCTCTTCTATATACTGCATGAGTGCATGCCCATAACCTTTATGCTGAAATTCTGGTTCAATACTGATTTGATGAATATACAACGTCTTCTGCCCATAACGAAATGGCGTTTCATATAACGTTACCAATTGCGCCCACAAGTACCCAGCAGCTATTCCTGTATCCGTTTCAATGACTAATAAATAATGCCCAGGTTGATGCATGAGCTTTTGAAATAGATCTAGCGTATCCAAATAATGATAAGGCTTAAAAATATCTGGATAGGCTTGGTGATGTATGTCATGGACAGTTTGATTTAAATGTGCTAATAAAGCTGCATCCTCACATATTTTAATTTCCAACAGTATCCCTCACTCTCAACACCTTATTGGCATTACTTTATTCGAAGTCTTGACTTGCGTCATGTTATGATTATTGTAACGTTTTTTTGTACTGATTACTGTTTTTAAGGAGGCACATTTATGTGTACGAGTTTTGCATTTACATCTCAATATGATGCGAACTATTTAGCACGCACCATGGATTTCTCATTTAGTTTGAATTCTTTCCCGAAAGCTATTCCTAGAAATTATGAATGGACAAGCAACAATGGTCGTGACTTTAAATTAAATTACGGCTTTGTAGGAACTGCAATGACAGTCAATGGTGTGGTATTCGGAGATGGCATAAACGAAAAAGGATTATCCATTGCTGTGTTATATTATCAAGGAGAAGCTTCTTATGCGACTTCTACTTCTAATGACAATATCAATCTAGAACCTGAAGAATTCATTATGTGGTTTTTAGGCATGAATGAATCTATCAGAGACTTTAAAGAACAAGCAGATAATGTTCGTTTACTTAAACAAGTAAATCCCGCATTAGACAGCGTTCCACCACTACACTTTATGATTACAGATCAATCTGGTCAAAGTATCGTTGTGATTCCTTCAGACGGTCAATTGATTATTAAAGAGAATCCCATTCGTGTATTAACGAATAACCCTAACTTAGAATGGCATTATCAAAATGTCAGACAGTATACACATTTCAATATCGAAGCGCCCTCACCGTCACTCTTAGGCATTGAGAGTGTAAAACCCTTTGGTGTTGAATCTGGTACTGAAGTTCTGCCGGGCGGTTATACTTCTCCATCTCGTTTCGTTAAAATGGCTTATTTCCGTCAATTTATCGAAGATGCGGAAGATGAGAATAAACGACTCAACAACTTATTTAAATTACTCGATACTGTCAGTATTCCAAGAGGTGTCGTTTTAGACGAAGGTACGATTTATTACACACAATACCAAGCTATCGTCGATACACACCATCTCACTTATTACTTTAAAGACTATAACGGTTCAGATGTATACCAAATCAAACTAACTGATGAGATTTTAAACGCAAGTGATGCGATTACTTATACAGTAAAACCTAAATTAAATCTGATTGATTTAACTGAAGAAGCTTCAGACCATCAGTAAATAGAACTAAACGGAGAAGCACATAGAAAAGCTGCTCCGTTTTTTCTATATCCATATGGTATTATCAATTAGATTATAACTTTTAATGGTATTAAGGGGCTGATACATATGTGTACGAGCTTTACCTTTACTTCACAATACGACACAACTTACTTAGCACGGACCATGGACTTTGCGTTTGAACTGAAAGCTTTTCCTAAAGTTATCCCAAGAAACTATCAGTGGGAAACAACTTATGGACAAACCTTCACTTTTGACTATGGTTTTGTAGGCAGTGCGATGAAAATAGACGATGTAATGTTCGCAGATGGCATCAATGAAAAAGGTCTTTCTATCGCAATTTTAAACAACAATGGCTTTGCGACATATAAGCCTGCACCCGCTTCACATCATATTAATTTAGGTCCAGAATCATTCATTATGTGGCTTTTAGGTACGAACGCATCCATCTCACATTTAAAAGAAACGATTGGTAATGTGAGGTTGATTGATGAACAAAACCCTGTACTTGGTAAAACACCTGCCTTTCATTTCATCGTCACTGATCAAACAGGTCAAAGTATTGTTCTTGTACCAAATGGTGGTAAACTGATTTTGAAAGATAATCCGGTACAAGTTCTGACTAATCACCCTGACTTAGAATGGCACTACCAGAATTTACAACAGTACATAGCTTTTAATACTGATTCATCAGCATCCATCACACTTGGTGATAAACAAGTAGATCCAATTCATGTCGAAACAAATACTGAAATATTGCCTGGAGGTTATACCTCGCCAGCACGTTTCGTTAAAACTGCTTATTTCCGTCAAATGATTGAAGATGCTGAAGACGACACGATGCGCTTAAATAACCTATTCAAATTATTAGACACTGTCAGTATTCCGAGAGGCATCGTACTCCACGAAGGGCAGCCTCATTATACGCAATATCAATGTATACTCGATTGCGAACACTTAACGTATTATTATAAAGACTATAACAGCTCAGATATTTATACGATTCAACTGACAGACGTCTTACTAGATTCAAAAGAAGAGAAAACATATGAAATTAAGCCACAATTAAATTTAAAAGATATCACCCTGTCACAACACGATTCACACCATGATGAAGGAGTAGATTAATATGTATGATGAACAATTTAAAAAAGAGTATCAAGCTGCTGTATGTGCTTATACTAAAAAGTTTAAAGAAGCTCCTAGTAGAATGCTTTTACGGGGTATGCCTGCTGAAGATGCTTTGGAACTTATGAAAGACTGTGTGAAAGATAACGAACCATTGGAAAAGTTTTATTTAGATAATCACTACTTGAGTTAAGTACGTTCGTGTATTCACTCAACGGATAAAATGAATATATACGACACCTCTGAATCAACCACAAAGGAATGAAAAACTATGTATGATGACAAATTGATTGATGCCTATGAAGCTGCTGAAAAAGCTTATGAGAAAAAATTTGGAGAACCACCAGGCAGAATGTTTTTGAGACAAATGACACTTGAAGAATCATTAGAACGCATTGAACAATGCATCAAAGATAACGAACCATTAGAGAAGTTTTATCTTGATCATAGATATATCACTTAAACAATAAAAGAAATGACTCAGCTAAGTATCTAATAGACTAATTTCTAAAATAAAAGCGGAACCGTTCAAATAACTGAACAGTTCCGCTTCATTGTTTATATAAAGCTACTTAGATTACGCCAAGTTCTTTACCTACTTTTTTATACGCCTCAAGTGCTTCATCTAACATTTCTTTAGTATGTGCAGCTGTAGGCATATTACGTACACGTCCTGTACCACGTGGTACTGTTGGGAAGACGATAGATTTCACATAAACTCCTTCGTCTTTTAGACGTTTACTGAATTCTTGTGTTTGTTTTTCATCACCAATAATTACAGGTGTGATTGGTGTTTCTGATTCACCAATATCATAACCTAGTTCTTTTAAGCCGTCTTTAAGATAATTCGCATTTTCCCAAAGTTTGTCATGCAGTTCTGTAGAATCCATAAGTTTACGTACAGCGGCAGTAATCGCTGCTGAAGATTCTGGTGTTAAAGATGTTGAGAATAAGAATGGACGTGATTGTACTTTCAACCAGTCGATTAACTCTTGTGTCCCAGCGACATAACCGCCGACCACTCCAATTGCTTTAGATAATGTACCGATTTGGAAATCGATTTTATCTTGTAAACCGAAGTGTTTTACTGTGCCAGCACCTTTACCCATAACACCTGATCCGTGCGCATCATCGACATAAGTGATTAAGTCAAACTCTTCCGCAATCTCAACGATTTCAGGTAACTTTGCTACGTCACCATCCATACTGAACACACCATCAGTGATATACATCACTTTATTGTATTGACCTGATTCTACAGCTTCTTTCGCTTTTTGACGTAAGTCGTCCATATCTGAATGATTTACGCGAATAATTTTAGCTTTAGATAAGCGGCAACCATCGATAATAGAGGCATGGTTTAACTCATCTGAAAGAATCGCATCATTTTTATTCATAACCGCAGAAATTGCTGCCATATTACAATTAAAACCAGATTGATATGCAATCGCTGCTTCTGTTCCTTTAAATTCAGCTAATGTGTTTTCTAAAGTTTCATGAACATCAAGTGTACCGTTGATTGTACGTACTGCACCTGCACCGACACCATAATGATCGATTGCTTCTTTCGCAACTTTTTTCAAGTCTTCGTCTGTTGCTAAACCTAAGTAGTTGTTTGAAGAAAGATTGATATACTTTTCGCCGTTGATTGTAATTTCCGGTCCATTTGCCCCTTCGACAATATCAATCTCGTTGTATAATCCATTATCCTTTAAATATTGAATGTTTTCGTCTAAAAAACCATGTAATGATTGAACCATTGGTTGATTATCCCCCTTGTGTTAGATTACATATATCATAACGTATTTTATTATAATAGAAAAGTTAACACTGATTAGTTATTTTGAAAAAACAAAATTTTGTATATTAAAAGGTCGAAATGACGCGTTATTTTAACATGAACGTTTTAAGTTTATTCTGTGGAACGCGTGCTATAATAAGGACATCTATATTAATTACAGAAGAGGTGAATACCATGTTGAATTGGTATCAACTTGCGCACGATAAAGAAAAAACTATGATTCAACTCAGAAGACATCTTCATCAATATCCTGAGTTATCGTTTGAAGAACATAACACCCACGACTATATCGTTAATCAGCTCGAACAATTAGACTGTACGATTCGTAGACCTGTAGGAAAAAACGGTATTGTCGCAACATTTAAAGGCCAAGGCGAAGGCCCGACAGTCGCCTTACGTGCTGACTTCGATGCCCTTCCGATTACTGAACTGAACGACAAACCTTACCGTTCTAAAAATGAAGGATGTATGCATGCGTGCGGTCACGATGGCCATACTGCGATTCTTTTAGGCGTTGCTCAAATAATTAATGAACATTTAGCACATTTAAAAGGCAACGTTGTATTAATCTTTCAATATGGTGAAGAAATTGTTCCTGGCGGCGCCCAACAAATGATTGATGATGGTGCTTTAGAAGGTGTAGACAGTGTTTACGGCAACCACCTATGGAGTGGTTATCCCACAGGCATCATTTATTCACGCCCAGGCGCCATGATGGCTTCACCTGATGAATTTACCGTTACCATTCAAGGTCAAGGCGGTCACGGTGCTAAACCGCATGAAACGATTGACCCGATTGTGATATTAGCTGAATTTATTCTAAGCGCACAAAAAATCGTTTCACGTACGGTCGATCCGATTAAACAAGCTGTGGTTACTTTCGGAATGATTCAAGCCGGTTCATCAGATAGTGTGATCCCCGACTCTGCGATGTGTCGCGGTACAGTGCGCACATTTGATTCTGAGCTCCAAACACATATCATGAATAAACTTGATAAGCTTCTACAAGGGCTTGCGCTTGCGAATGATATTGAATACACAATGGATTATGAACGTGGCTATGTCCCTGTGCATAATAATGAACAAGCTTATGAAACAGTTAAGCAAGCCGCTCATGATATGAATTTACGCTTTACTGAAGCAGATATGATGATGGTGGGCGAAGATTTCTCAGCTTATCAACGTGTGAGACCTGGCGCTTTCTTTCTAACAGGATGTGGTAATGTGCAAAAAGGTACAGACTACCCTCACCATAATCCTTACTTTGATATTGATGAAGCTGCATTGAAATACGCAGCTGCCGAGTTCTTAAAAATATTAGAATTAGAAAATGTTTTATCTTCTGAACGTCTTTAAATCAAAACAAAAATGCGTACACATGTAGAAATGATGTGTACGCATTTTTTATGTTAAACAACACACGACTGAGCGTATCAATAGAAAAATATGTAAAAAAAGAGCCCCTCAAAAGAGGAGCTCTCTATTAAAAATCAACTTAAGTTAAGTCGAAATTATGCTTGGATTTCAGTAACAACGCCTGATCCTACAGTACGTCCACCTTCACGGATAGAGAAACGAGTACCGTCTTCAATCGCGATTGGAGCGATTAATTCAACAGTCATTTCTACGTTATCGCCAGGCATAACCATTTCAGTACCTTCTGGTAAGTGAACAACGCCAGTTACGTCAGTAGTACGGAAGTAGAATTGTGGGCGGTAGTTAGTGAAGAATGGAGTATGACGTCCACCTTCTTCTTTAGATAAAACGTAAACATCAGCTTTGAATTTTGTGTGTGGAGTAATAGAGCCAGGAGCTGCTAATACTTGTCCACGTTGTACGTCTTCACGTGCAACACCACGTAATAAAGCACCGATGTTGTCACCAGCTTCAGCGTAGTCTAATAATTTACGGAACATTTCTACACCTGTAACTGTTGTTTTCTTGCTTTCTTCAGTGATACCGATGATTTCAACTTCTTCACCGACTTTGATTTGACCACGTTCAACACGGCCTGTTGCTACAGTACCACGACCAGTGATTGAGAATACGTCCTCAACTGGCATCATGAATGGTTTATCAGAGTCACGTTCTGGAGTTGGGATGTAGTCATCTACAGCTTGCATTAAGTCTAAGATTTTTTGTTCGTATTCTGGGTCGCCTTCTAAAGCTTTTAATGCAGAACCAACGATAACTGGTACATCGTCACCAGGGAAGTCGTATTCAGATAATAAGTCACGAACTTCCATTTCAACTAATTCTAATAATTCTTCGTCGTCAACCATGTCAGCTTTGTTTAAGAATACAACTAAAGCTGGTACACCAACGTTACGTGATAATAAGATGTGTTCACGAGTTTGTGGCATTGGACCATCTGCAGCAGATACTACTAAGATACCGCCGTCCATTTGAGCAGCACCAGTGATCATGTTTTTAACATAGTCAGCGTGTCCTGGGCAGTCAACGTGAGCATAGTGACGTTTGTCAGTTTGATACTCGATGTGTGAAGTATTGATTGTAATACCACGTTCTTTTTCTTCTGGAGCGTTGTCAATCATGTCGTATGATTGTGCTACAGTGTCACCATTTTTTGCTAATACAGTTGCGATTGCAGCTGTTAATGTTGTTTTACCATGGTCAACGTGACCGATAGTACCAATATTGGCATGTTCTTTTGAGCGATCGAATTTTTCTTTAGCCATTATGAAATCTCTCCTCTTCTTGTTAAAAAGTTATTTAAATTATCTCTCATGATAGTTTCTCACCATCATGAGAGCTTTATTGTTAAGTTGTATAAAGGACTAATTCCTTTATAAAGCATTTTCCGCAAAAAATCAATTCAGGAGACCTGTCAAGTCAGTTCTTGTGCAAGTTCCTAAAGGGAATTTAATTATTCACCTTTATTTTTCTTGATGATTTCTTCAGAAATTGATTTAGGTACTTCTTCATAGTGATCGAAGTACATAGTGTAAGTACCGCGACCTTGAGTGTTAGAACGTAATGAAGTTGCGTAACCGAACATTTCTGAAAGTGGTACGAATGCACGAACCATTTGAGCGTTACCACGAGGTTCCATACCATCAACACGTCCACGACGAGCTGTTACGTCACCCATGATGTCACCCATGTATTCTTCAGGCATTAAGATTTCAACTTTCATCATTGGTTCTAAGATTACTGGATCTGCAACTTTAGCAGCTTCTTTAAGTGCTAATGAAGCAGCGATTTTGAAGGCCATTTCAGATGAATCGACATCATGGTAAGAACCATCGTAAAGTTTAGCTTTAACGTCGATTAATGGATAACCAGCTAATACACCGTTTTCCATAGCATCTTTAAGACCAGCTTCAACTGATGGAATGTATTCACGTGGAACTACACCACCAACGATAGCGTTTTCGAATTCGAATCCTGCGCCAACTTCGTTTGGTGTGAATTCAATGTGAACATCACCGTATTGACCACGACCACCAGATTGACGAGAGAATTTACCTTGAACTTTAGCTGGTGTTTTGAATGTTTCACGGTATGAAACCATTGGCGCACCAACGTTAGCTTCAACGTTAAATTCTTTTTTCATACGGTCTACAAGAATATCTAAGTGAAGCTCACCCATACCGCCGATGATAACTTGTCCAGTTTCTTCATCAGTGTGTGCATGGAATGTTGGGTCTTCTTCTTGTAATTTAACTAAAGCTTGAGTCATTTTATCTTGGTCAGCTTTAGATTTTGGTTCTACTGACAAGTGAATAACAGGTTCTGGGAATTCCATTGATTCCAAGATAATGTCATTTTTCTCACCACATAAAGTGTCACCAGTACCAGTTTCTTTAAGACCTACCGCAGCTGCGATATCGCCTGAGTAAACTGTGCTGATTTCTTTACGAGTGTTCGCGTGCATTTGTAGTAAACGACCTACACGTTCACGTTTGTCTTTAGTAGAGTTTTTCACGTATGAACCAGAGTTCATAGTACCTGAGTACACACGGAAGAATGTTAATTTACCAACGTAAGGGTCAGTCATAACTTTGAATGCTAATGCAGCGAATTCTGCATCATCATCTGCTCTAGCAACGATTTCTTCATCAGGATTGCTAGCACGGTGACCAATGATTGGTTTAACATCTAATGGTGATGGTAGGTAATCAATTACAGCGTCAAGCATTAATTGAACACCTTTGTTTTTGAATGCAGTACCGCAAAGTACTGGGTAGAATTCGATATCTAAAGTAGCTTGACGGATTGCTGCTTTCAATTCGTCAACTGAAATTTCTTCACCTTCAAGATATTTTTCCATTAAGTCTTCGTTAACTTCTGCAACTGATTCGATTAATGTTTCGCGAGCTTCAGCTGCTTTCGCTTTGTAGTCTTCTGGAATTTCGATTTCTACGACTTCTTCACCGAATTCACCATTGTATTGGAAACATTTCATTGTAACTAAGTCAATGATTGCTTCGAATTCGTCTTCAGCACCGATTGGTAATTGAACAGCTTGAGCGTTTGCATCCAAACGATCATGTAAAGTGCTTACTGCGTATTCGAAGTTCGCACCGATTTTGTCCATTTTGTTTACGAATACGATACGAGGAACTCCATAAGTTGTAGCTTGACGCCAAACTGTTTCAGTTTGTGGTTCAACACCTGATTGAGCATCAAGTACTGTAACCGCACCGTCAAGTACACGTAATGAACGTTCAACCTCAACTGTGAAGTCTACGTGTCCTGGTGTATCGATAATGTTGACACGGTAATCATGCCATTGTGCAGTTGTTGCTGCTGATGTGATTGTGATACCACGGTCTTGTTCTTGTTCCATCCAGTCCATTTGTGCCCCACCATCGTGAGTTTCACCAATTTTGTGGATACGACCTGTGTAAAACAAGATACGTTCAGTTGTAGTTGTTTTACCAGCGTCAATGTGGGCCATGATACCAATGTTACGAGTTTTTTCCAAAGAAAAGTCTCTAGCCATTGTATTTTTTCTCCTTCCAGTAATTACTTGAGTAAATACTTTGAATATGGCGATGCCCTAAGCATGCCTTGGAATATACCATTTGAACACGCTCAGGGTTAAACCTTGAATCTTACCAGCGGTAATGAGCGAATGCTTTGTTCGCTTCAGCCATTTTGTGTACATCTTCACGTTTCTTAACTGCGCCACCTGTATTGTTAGCTGCATCTAAGATTTCGTTAGCTAAACGTTCTTCCATAGTTTTTTCACCACGAAGACGTGAATAGTTAACTAACCAACGTAAACCTAAAGTCGTACGACGCTCTGGACGTACTTCTACAGGTACTTGATAGTTAGAGCCACCTACACGGCGTGCTTTAACTTCTAATACTGGCATGATATTGTTAATTGCTTCATCGAATACTTCCATTGCATCACGACCACTGCGTTCTTGTACAAGGTCAAATGCTGAATAAAGAATTCTTTGAGCTGTTCCGCGCTTACCATCTAACATGATTTTGTTAATCAATTTAGTCACTAACTTAGAGTTGTGAATTGGATCTGGTAAGACGTCTCTTTTTGGTACTGATCCTTTACGAGGCATAATCAGAGTCCTCCCTTCATATTATAGTATAATCTCAAAATTTATCTCGAAAATTTACGTAATCTTAAACTTATTTTTTAGGACGTTTTGTACCGTATAATGAACGGCTTTGCATACGACCTTCTACACCTGAAGTATCAAGTGCACCACGAACGATATGGTAACGCACACCAGGTAAGTCTTTTACACGACCTCCACGTACAAGTACAACACTGTGTTCTTGTAAGTTATGGCCGATACCAGGAATATATGCGTTTACTTCGATGTTGTTTGATAAACGAACACGAGCATATTTACGTAACGCTGAGTTAGGTTTTTTAGGTGTCATTGTGCCAACACGAGTACATACGCCACGTTTTTGTGGTGAGTTCAAGTCAGTAAATTGTTTTCTCATACTGTTAAAACCTTTGTTCAAAGCTGGTGAATCTGATTTCTTAGCTTTGCTTTTTCTTGGTTTACGTACTAATTGGTTAATAGTAGGCATTTAAGATGTCCTCCTCTCCTGTTTTATAATCCCACACATCCAGGTGGTTCATTTTTAGGTTAAATAAAATTTAGTAAGCGCAATTACTTACTAATTCTCATTTCAATAGAGCAACGACTGCTGCATCTACGTTGATACCTGCATATTCTCCTAAAGCTTTTTTGCTTTCGAAAAATGAAACAGGAATATCGCTATGATTGATCTTACTTAACACGTCTGACAGCAAATAAACTTCAACGTCTTGAGCAATAATCAATGATGTAACTTGGTTCTTCTTGAGTGCTTTGAGCGTCTCTTTCAAACCAACAACCTTATGGTGTTTGTTTAAGCGTGCAACTTTTTCATTAGACATTGATTATCCTCCAAAGTTCTGCTTACATCAACCTTTATAATAGTAACACTTTCCATAGGTTGCGTCAACACAATTATTTAATATAATGCTGACTTTTTTAATGATAACAAATTCGGTGAAAATTTCAACAGATATCCTTAATCCTCTCTGTATTTCAAAGAATAGAAAAGCCAATACCGGCTTTCTAATTCAGAAAGTGGTATTGGCTGATTTATAATCTAAAGTTTATTATTGCGGTGTATTTGTATCCGCTGCAAGTTCCTCAACTGCTTCTTTCACTTGAGGGTCGATATGTTTTTCGTATTTAGCTTCGCTATAACGTCTCATACCTGTACCTGCAGGAATCAATTTACCGATAATAACGTTCTCTTTAAGACCAAGTAAGTCATCGCGTTTACCTTTGATGGCTGCATCTGTAAGAACACGAGTTGTTTCTTGGAATGATGCTGCTGATAAGAAGCTTTCTGTTTCAAGAGACGCTTTCGTAATACCAAGCAATACTGGTTTTGCAGTTGCTGGACGTTTGCGGTCTTTGAATGCTTCTCTGTTTGCATCTGTAAAGTTGTGGATGTCTACTAATGAACCTGGTAATAGTTTTGTATCACCAGCTTCAATGATACGTACTTTACGTAACATTTGACGAACCATAACCTCAACGTGTTTATCGTCGATTTCTACACCTTGCATACGGTAAACTTTTTGAACTTCTTTAAGCAAGTAGCTTTCTGTCGCATTTAAGCCTGCTACTGATAAGTAGTTCTTAGGTTCGATAGAACCTTCAGTTAAGACTTCACCACGTTCAACGTGTTGGCCTTTTTCAACTTTAAGACGTGAAGTACCTGAAGCAAGATAAGATCTTGTTTCGTTAGCACCTTTGATCACGATTTCTTGTTGACGGTCTTTCGCAAGTTTGATGTCTTCGACTGTACCTTCAATGTCAGTAATAACTGCTTGACCTTTAGGGTTACGTGCTTCGAAGATCTCTTGGATACGTGGAAGACCTTGAGTGATATCGCTTCCGGCTACCCCACCTGTATGGAAGGTACGCATTGTAAGCTGTGTACCTGGTTCACCGATAGATTGTGCTGCGATTGTACCAACCGCTTCACCCACTTCAACTTTTTCACCAGTCGCAAGGTTTTTACCGTAACATTTTTCACATACACCATGACGTGTATTACATGTAAATGCTGAACGGATGTACATTTGTTCAATGCCTGCATCAGTGATGCGTTTTGCGATTTCTGGTGTAATCAATTGATCTGGTTTCACAAGAACTTCATCAGTTTCTGGATGACGTACCGTTTCTTTAGAGTAACGGCCTTCAATACGTTCGATGAATGGTTCGATCATTTCTGTACCTTCTTTGATGTCAGATACAAGTAGACCACGGTCAGTTCCGCAATCTTCTTCACGAACGATAACATCTTGCGCAACGTCAACAAGACGACGAGTAAGGTAACCTGAATCGGCAGTTTTAAGTGCTGTATCGGCAAGACCTTTACGCGCACCGTGAGTAGAGATGAAGTACTCTAACACTGTTAAACCTTCACGGAATGAAGATGTGATTGGTAACTCGATGATTTTACCAGATGGTGCGGCCATCAGACCACGCATACCAGCTAACTGAGTAAAGTTAGATGCGTTACCACGGGCACCAGAGTCACTCATCATGAAGATTGGGTTCGTTTTTTCTAGGGATTTCATCAATTTACCTTGAATTTCATCCTTAGCATCTGTCCAAATTTCAACGACAGCATTGTAACGTTCTTCTTCAGTGATTAAACCACGGTTATATTGTTTTTGAACACGTTCAACTAATTTTTCGTGTTCATCTAAGATTTCTTGTTTATCAGGTAATACCACGATGTCAGATACACCAACAGTGATACCTGCTTTAGAAGAGTATTTGAAACCTAAGTCTTTCATACGGTCAAGCATCATTGATGTATCAGTAATGCTGAAGCGATTGAACACTTCTGCAATGATATTTCCTAAGAATTTTTTGTTGAATGGTTCAACAAGTTCTTGGTCTTCAAAGTATGCTTTTAAGCCGCCTTCGCCTAATTCGCTTGCGCTGACGAAGTATTTATCAGGTGTTTTATCTTCTAAGTTTGTTTGAGACGGTTCATTAATATAAGCAAATGAATCCGGAATGATTTCGTTAAAGATTACTTTACCGACAGTTGTCGTCAAGATCTTACGATTTTGTTCTTCAGTGAATGTAGGGTTATTGAATGAACCTGCATGTACACCAATACGTGTATGCAAGTGTACATAACCATTTTGGTATGCTTTCAATACTTCATTTGCATCGTTAAAGATTGCACCTGTATTCACTGCATCTTTACGTTCTAAAGTAAGGTAATAGTTACCAAGTACCATATCTTGTGATGGTGTAACAACTGGTTTACCATCTTTAGGGTTCAAGATGTTTTGAGCTGCAAGCATTAACATACGTGCTTCTGCTTGTGCTTCTTTAGATAAAGGTACGTGAACGGCCATTTGGTCACCATCGAAGTCAGCGTTATAAGCTGTTGTTACCAATGGATGTAAACGAATCGCACGGCCTTCAACTAATGTTGGTTCGAACGCTTGGATACCTAGTCTGTGCAATGTTGGAGCACGGTTAAGGAGTACTGGGTGTTCTTTGATAACGTCTTCTAAAACATCCCATACTTCATCTTCCATACGTTCAATTTTGCTTTTCGCATTTTTGATGTTTGTCGCAATTTCGCGTTGAACTAATTCTTTCATTACGAAAGGTTTGAATAATTCTAACGCCATTTCTTTAGGTAGACCACATTGATACATTTTAAGTCCTGGACCTACTGCGATAACAGAACGACCAGAGTAGTCAACACGTTTACCTAATAAGTTTTGACGGAAACGACCTTGTTTACCTTTCAACATATGTGAAAGTGATTTTAATGGACGGTTACCTGGACCAGTTACTGGACGGCCACGACGACCATTATCGATTAATGCGTCTACTGCTTCTTGCAACATACGTTTTTCGTTTTGAACGATAATACCAGGCGCACCTAAGTCTAATAAACGTTTCAAACGGTTATTACGGTTGATAACACGACGGTATAAGTCGTTCAAGTCACTTGTCGCAAAACGTCCGCCGTCTAATTGAACCATTGGACGGATTTCTGGTGGGATAATTGGAAGTACATCCAAAATCATCCATGAAGGTTCGTTACCAGAGTTTCTGAATGATTCAACAACTTCTAAACGTTTGATTGCACGAGTCAATCTTTGTCCAGTTGCTGATTCTAATTCAGTACGTAAGTCTTTCAACTCTTCATCTAAGTCAATTTCAGATAATAGGTCTTTAATACCTTCAGCACCCATTTTCGCTACGAATTGACCAGGGAATTTATCATAATAGTCTCTGAATTCTGCTTCAGAAAGTAATGATTTTTTCTCAAGACCTGTTGGGCCTGGATCAACCACAACATATGAAGCGAAGTATATAACTTCTTCAAGTGATCTTGGAGACATATCTAATAGTAGACCCATACGACTTGGGATACCTTTGAAGTACCAAATGTGTGAAACTGGTGCCGCAAGTTCAATGTGGCCCATTCTTTCACGACGTACTTTTGATTTCGTTACTTCAACGCCGCAACGGTCACAAACCATGCCTTTATAACGTACACGTTTGTACTTACCGCAACTACATTCCCAGTCTTTTGTAGGTCCGAAAATTCTTTCACAGAATAAACCATCTTTTTCAGGTTTCAAAGTACGATAGTTGATTGTTTCAGGTTTCTTAACTTCACCGTATGACCATGAACGAATCTTTTCAGGTGAAGCAAGGCCGATTTTCATATAATGGAAATTATTTACATCAATCAAGGAGCCTACCTCCTTCAATTTAGATTAGCTGTGCTATTTGATTGATAAATGATCAATAAATTGAGAAATATTAAAGGTGCATAAAGGCAATGCAGTACATTGCCTAATGCAGCCTTGCAATATTTGAATTTTTAACATTACGCTATTTGCTTATTGAACACCGAAATGAATTAGTCAGTTGTTTCTTTTTGTGATTCAGGAATTGAAGATTGTTGGATGTTTACTTTATGATCGTGCACATCGTCTTCATCCATATCTGACATTTCAATTTCTTTATCATTTTCATCCATGACTTTAACATCAAGACCTAAACTTTGTAATTCTTTCATCAATACGCGGAATGATTCCGGAACACTTGGTCTAGAGATGTTTTCACCTTTAACGATCGCTTCATAAGTTTTTACACGACCTACAGTGTCATCAGATTTATAAGTTAGGATTTCTTGCAATGTGTATGCAGCACCATAAGCTTCAAGTGCCCATACCTCCATCTCACCGAAACGTTGTCCACCGAATTGTGCTTTACCACCAAGTGGTTGTTGTGTAACAAGTGAGTATGGTCCAGTTGAACGCGCATGTAATTTGTCGTCAACCATGTGTGCAAGTTTCAACATGTACATTACACCAACAGAGATACGGTTATCGAATGGTTCACCTGTACGTCCATCATATAATACAGTTTTACCATCTCTTGCCATACCTGCTTCTTCGATCGTAGACCATACATCATCATCGTTGGCACCATCGAATACTGGTGAAGCTACATGGATTCCTAAGTTTTTAGCCGCCATACCTAAGTGTAATTCAAGTACTTGTCCGATGTTCATACGTGATGGTACACCTAGTGGGTTTAACATGATATCGATTGGTGTGCCGTCTGGTAAGTAAGGCATATCTTCTTCAGGAACAATCTTAGAGATAACCCCTTTGTTACCGTGACGACCGCACATTTTATCCCCAACGTGGATTTTACGTTTTTGAACGATGTAAACACGTACTAATTGGTTTACACCTGGAGATAATGAATCATCGCCATCTTCACGATTGAAGACTTTGACATCTAGTACGATACCGCCTGCACCATGTGGTACACGTAATGACGTATCACGAACTTCACGTGCTTTTTCACCGAAGATTGCGTGTAATAAACGTTCCTCAGCAGTTAATTCAGTTACACCTTTAGGTGTTACTTTACCAACTAAGATGTCGCCATCTTTCACTTCTGCACCTACATAAACGATACCGCGTTCATCTAAGTTTTTAAGTGCGCTTTCAGCAACGTTAGGAATGTCACGTGTAATTTCTTCAGGTCCAAGTTTTGTATCACGTGCTTCAGATTCATATTCTTCAATATGAATAGAAGTATAAACGTCATCTTTAACAAGACGTTCACTCATGATAACAGCATCCTCGTAGTTATAACCGTCCCAAGTCATGAATCCGACTACTACGTTACGTCCAAGTGCCATCTCACCAAGTTCCATTGAAGGACCATCTGCTAAGATTTCACCTTGAGATACAACGTCGCCGACTTTAACGATTGGGCGTTGGTTGTAACAAGTACCTGAGTTAGAACGTTTGAATTTAGCTAATCTATACGCATCTACTTCGCCTTCGTATTCTTGACCATCTTCTTCAATAATACGACGTACTTTAATTTCATTAGATTCTACATGTTCTACACGACCAAAATGCTTGTTGATTACAGCAGCACCTGAGTCACGTGCAGCCACATGTTCCATACCTGTACCTACGAATGGAGATTCAGGGTTCATCAATGGTACTGCTTGACGTTGCATGTTCGCACCCATTAACGCACGGTTAGAGTCATCGTTTTCTAAGAATGGGATACATGCTGTCGCTGCAGATACAACTTGTTTAGGAGAAACGTCCATATAGTCCATTTTCTCTCTATCCATAGTTGTGTTGTTACCACGGAAACGACAAACGATTTCTTCGTCTAAGAAACGACCTTCGTCATCTAAACGTGAGTTCGCTTGCGCAACAACATAGCTGTCTTCTTCGTCTGCAGTAAGGTAATCGATTTGATCTGTTACCGCATTTTTCTCATGGTCAACTTTACGATATGGTGTTTCAATGAAACCAAATTCATTAACACGCGCATAACTTGATAATGAGTTGATTAAACCGATGTTCGGACCCTCTGGTGTCTCGATTGGACACATACGGCCATAGTGAGAGTAATGCACGTCACGTACTTCCATTTGTGCACGTTCACGTGTTAAACCACCAGGTCCAAGTGCAGATAGACGACGTTTATGTGTCAACTCTGCTAATGGGTTCGCTTGGTCCATGAATTGTGATAATTGAGAGCTACCAAAGAATTCTTTGATAGATGCAATCACTGGACGAATGTTGATAAGTTGTTGTGGTGTAATAGAATCTGTATCTTGAATAGACATTCTTTCACGAACGACACGTTCCATTCTTGATAAACCGATTCTGAATTGGTTTTGAAGTAATTCGCCTACTGAACGTAAACGACGGTTACCTAAGTGGTCAATATCATCTGTTTGACCTACACCATACAATAAGTTGAAGAAGTAAGACATTGACGCAACAATGTCAGCTGGTGTAATACATTTCACTTCTGAATCAGGGAATGCATTACCGATAACTGTTGTTGTACGGCCTTCTTCATCATTCGGTACATAAATTTTAATTGATTGTGTTTCAACAGGTTCGTTTACGATGCTGTCATCTAACTCATCCACTTCGATGTTTGCGTTAGATTCTAAAACATCCATAATTTCGTCTAGTTTACGACGGTCTAAAACTGTGCCTTCTTCAGCAACAATTTCACCTGTTTCAGTATTAACAATCGGTTCAGCCAATTTTTGGTTGAATAAACGATGTTTCAAATGAAGTTTTTTGTTCATTTTATAGCGACCAACACTTGCTAAGTCATAACGTTTCGGATCGAAGAAACGAGAGTAAAGCAAGCTTTTCGCGTTTTCTACTGTAGGTGGTTCGCCAGGGCGTAAACGTTCATAAATTTCTAATAGTGCTTGATCTGTATTTTCAGTACCATCTTTTTCTAAAGTGTTACGTAGGTATTCGTTGTCACCTAATAAATCAATAATTGATTGATCAGTTGAATAACCTAAAGCACGTAATAATACAGTTAATGGTAATTTTCTTGTTCTATCGATACGAACATAAACGATGTCTTTCGCATCAGTTTCGAATTCTAACCAAGCACCACGGTTAGGAATTACTGTCGCATCATAGTTTTCACGACCATTTTTATCGATTTTTTCATTGAAGTATACGGATGGAGAACGAACTAATTGTGATACAATAACGCGCTCAGCACCATTGATCACGAAAGTACCTGTATCAGTCATTAATGGGAAATCACCCATGAAGACTTCTTGGTCTTTCACTTCTCCTGTTTCTTTGTTAATAAGACGCACTTTGACACGAAGAGGTGCAGCATAAGTTGCGTCGCGGTTCTTAGATTCCTCTAAATCGTATTTCGGTTCACCCAATCTATAATCTACAAATTCTAAAGAAAGGTTGCCTGTGAAGTCTTCGATTGGAGAAATGTCACGGAACATTTCTAATAAGCCTTCTTTTAAGAACCATTCATAAGATTTAGTTTGAATTTCAATAAGGTTTGGTAATTCTAAAACCTCAGAAATTCTCGCGTAATTTCTACGTTTACGATGTCTTCCATATTGGACAAATTTACCTGCCAAACAGATTCACCCCTCAAAAATTGTTCGAATGTCTCTTACATATTAAAATAAACAAAACGGTAACAAGACAAAAAGAAAACGGCAGCACACCCGATGACACCATTTTCTATTCTGCGTTATTAAAGATTTACTTTGTTATTTTATACGTAAAAGTACACACTTCTTGAACATAAATTTTTACATTCTATAACTATATCAGAAATTAATATGGTTGTCAATGGTTAACGCTTGCTTTTCAAAATGTAATACCCTTTCTCTTTGGTTAGGGTTTCTACATTACCAAAAACAGCTTCCATCTTCTTTTTCGCCGAAGGCATACCTTGCTTTTTCTGAATTACAACGTATAATTCACCTTCAGCTCTCAACTTCTCATGTGCGTCTTCTAAAATGCCATGAACCACTGACTTCCCTGCCCTGATTGGCGGGTTCGTCACGATCATGTCACAAGAATTATCCGGAACTTCAGCTAAACCATCACTCTCTTTTACAGTGACATTTTCAATATGGTTTTTCTCACTATTTTCTTTTGCTAAATCTAGTGCTCGGTGGTTCACATCCAACATAATAACATGGTGATGCGGAGATACTTTCGCAATCATCAAACCAATCGGTCCATAACCGCAACCCACATCAACAATCGTCTTCTTAGGTCCTGGTGGATGTTCTTTTAAAAACGTACGAACTAATAAATCTGAGCCAAAGTCTATTTTCCCTTTAGAAAATACACCTGCATCAGTCACTAGATTCAATTCATTTTGATGATAATGGTATTTAAATGTCTCTTTATGACTTTCAACTTTAGGATCTTTGTCATAATAATGACTCATGCTTACACCTCATTACTTTACATTAGAAGCTGTTCGAGTATACTCTTCCATTTCAACAAAGACAAGTCTACCCTTTACTTTAAGGATACACATTTCATCAGTCATTTGCTATAAATACCTTTCGTTCTATAATGAGTTGTACTCATTAGAAAAACCCCGTTAACTCAATAACGGGGTTTTCATTTCTCAAAGAATTCAGGCTGTGAAACTAAGTTTCACACATTAACAATGGTTATTAGCCTCGTTCTCTTTTCATTTAGTTATTGGCTGTGGCAATAGAATTATTTTAATTCTACAGTTGCGCCAACTTCTTCTAATGTTTCTTTAAGTTTTTCAGCTTCTTCTTTAGGTAAAGCTTCTTTGATTACTTTAGGAGCGTTGTCTACTAATTCTTTAGCGTCTTTCAATCCTAAACCAGTTGCGTCTTTAACAGCTTTAACAACTTTGATTTTAGATGAACCAGCTGAAGTTAACTCAACGTCAAATTCAGTTTTTTCTGCTGCTGCGTCTCCGCCGCCTGCTGCACCTGCTGCTGCTACTGGAGCTGCTGCAGTTACACCAAATTCTTCTTCGATTGCTTTTACTAAGTCATTTAATTCTAATACTGACATTTCTTTAATTGCTTCAATGATTTGTTCTTGATTAGCCATTATATATTTCCTCCATTTTTTAAATAATTAATTGTGTGTACTGATTATTCAGCACTTTCTTCTTCTTTAGATTCTCCAACTGCTTTAACCGCATAAGCGAAGTTGCGTACAGGAGCTTGTAATACAGAAAGTAACATAGAAACAAGACCGTCGTGTGATGGTAATGAACCAACAGTTTTAACTTCTTCTGCTGAGATAACGCTACCTTCCATTACGCCTGTTTTAATTTCTAAAGCTTCGTGATCTTTAGCAAATCCAGCGATAACTTTTGCAGGAGCAACTACATCATCAGTAGTTGTTGCAACAGCTGTTGGACCTGTTAAGAATTCGTCAAGACCTTCGATTCCCGCTTGTTCAGCAGCACGACGTAACATAGTGTTTTTGTAAACTTTGTACTCAACACCAGCTTCACGTAATTGTTTACGTAATTCTGTTACTTCTTCTACTGTTAAACCACGGTAATCTACGATTACTGTTGAAACAGAATTTTTAAGTTGATCAGCGATTTGTTCAACTAATTGTTTTTTCGCTTCAATAATTCCAGACATTTAGACACCTCCATACATATTTTGTTCGGTGCTTTTTTTGAGCTTTACCCAATAAAAAAAGCACTTTCACCCTACGGCAAAAAGTGCTTGAAAGTTTCATAGTTCACGTTCAAGTCAATTTTAGCCTCGGTAGGATCAAGTTTTAAGTTATCTCTAACTCCTACTGTCTTAGGTAAAATAATCACATTTATCAATATAACTGTTTCAATGTGATATGTCAATAAGTAATTAAAAAAACTAGAGAAAATATTTTCAGCTGTCTCAGATATGAATCGATACGATTGGCACTTTGCAACTTTTACATTTTCTCTAGTTCTTAAATTTCATTTATATTATAGTTTGAAGTTTGAAGTATCTACTTTAACACCAGGACCCATTGTAGTTGAAACTGCAACAGACTTGAAGTAAGTACCTTTAGCTGAAGCTGGTTTAGCTTTTGCTAATACATCTTGGATAGTGTTGAAGTTATCAACTAAATCCTCAGTACTGAATGATACTTTACCGATTGAAGCGTGGACGATACCAGCTTTCTCAGCACGGTATTCTACTTTACCTGCTTTGATTTCTTCAACCGCTTTTTTAACATCCATAGTTACTGTGCCAGTTTTAGGGTTAGGCATTAAACCTTTAGGTCCTAATACACGACCTAATTTACCAACTTCGCCCATCATGTCCGGTGTAGCTACAACTACATCGAAGTCGAACCAGCCTTGTTGGATTTTGTTAGCGTATTCTGATTCGCCTACGTAATCAGCGCCAGCTGCTTCTGCTTCAGCAGCTTTGTCACCTTTCGCGAATACTAATACACGTTGTGTTTTACCAGTACCGTGTGGTAATACTACTGCACCACGGATTTGCTGGTCATTTTTACGAGTATCGATACCTAAACGGAATGCTACTTCTACAGAAGCGTCGAAGTTTGCAACGCTAGTTTCTTTAGCTAAGCTGATTGCTTCTTCAACAGCGTAATAAGTATTACGGTCAACTTTTTTAGCAGCATCTAGATACTTTTTACCTTTTTTAGCCATTTATATTTCCTCCTTTAGTGGTTTTAGCGGAATGTCCTCCCACATTACTTGCTTATGCAAGTTAAGAGCAGATGACCTTGTGAGCTGTTCGCAATTTTTATTCATTGGATTAACTTTACTGTCATCTGCCATGTTTGTTTCACGTTTCTGATTGTTATTCGTTTCGTTAGATGAGCAAACTCATCTTTACGCTATTATTCTACAGCGATACCCATACTACGAGCAGTACCTTCAACAATACGCATTGCTGCTTCGATGTCTGCTGCGTTTAAGTCAGGCATTTTAGTTTCAGCGATTTCACGTACTTGATCTTTAGTTACTGTAGCAACTTTGTTTTTGTTAGGTTCACCAGAACCTTTGTCAACGCCAGCTGCTTTTTTAAGTAGTACTGGAGCCGGTGGAGTTTTAGTGATGAATGTAAATGAGCGATCCTCATACACACTGATTTCTACCGGAATGATTAAACCTGCTTGTTCTTGTGTTTTCGCGTTGAATTCTTTACAGAATCCCATAATGTTCACACCTGCTTGACCTAATGCTGGACCAACTGGTGGTGCTGGGTTCGCTTTACCTGCAGGAATTTGCAATTTAACTACTTTTTCTACTTTTTTAGCCACGATGTGCACCTCCTTGATATCGTGATGTGGTCACAGGGCTCAATTTTGCCCTCCCACTCTTAAAACATTTCGTGACGAAATGGCCTCCTCCTTCCAAAGGACGACCATAGTATTATATCATTGAAAAATTGTAAAATCAACACCTATTCGAATTACAATTTTTCGATTTGATCAAACTCAACTTCAACCGGAGTTTCTCTGCCAAACATATCTACTAATACTGTAAGCTTGAATTTATCTGCTTCGATTTCTTGTACTTCACCGACTTGGTTGGCAAATGGGCCAGACTTGATACGAACTTGTTCTCCAACTTCGACTTCAACATCAATTGTTTTTTCTTTCATTCCCATTTGTTTTAAAATAAAGCGGACTTCATCCGGCAACAGCGGGTTAGGTTTTGATCCAGCACCTGCTGAACCAACAAATCCTGTTACACCTGGTGTATTACGTACTACATACCATGACTCATCTGTCATGACTAACTCTACCAAGACATAGCCAGGGAAAGTTTTTTTCGTGATTTTCTTCGCTTTACCGTCTTTAACTTGTGTTTCCTCTTCTTCAGGTATGACAACTTTGAAAATCTGTTCTGTCATATTCATTGATTCAACACGTTTTTCTAAATTTTTCTTAACTTTATTTTCATAGCCAGAGTAAGTATGCACGGCATACCAACGCTTTGCTCCAACTTCTTCAGACATGCTGTCACTCCTCATTAACTAATTAATTCTATTAATCTACCGATTCCCAAATCTAAGGCATAGAAGAAGATTAAGAAAAATAACACTGTAACAATTACAATTGTTGTGTATTTCACGAGTTCTTGACCAGTCGGCCAGCTCGTTTTCTCCATCTCAGATATAACGCCTTTGAAGAAACTCTCTTTTGGTGCTTTTGATTTTTTGTTTTTATCTTCAGCCATTGTCGTACCTCCAATTAATCAATAATTTCATCTTGGCCTTTAGCAATTACTTCGATTCCTTGTGTACTGTATGCGCATTGCACTTTTTGCAATACTTCTTTAACACGAGTCTTTCTGCAAGGTTGCTGTTCTTTGGTACGGTATAGTTTCTATTGCCGCAAATTTCACAGTTAAGCGGGACTTTCTTCATAATACCTTCACCTTACCTATATTAAATACTCACTAACTATACATAAGAAACCCTCAAATTGTCAAACGTCTAGTGAATTGTAAGTTGTATCTATAAGTGTAACGAAACGCAATTATGCATCCAATAATTCCTGCATTTTACGCAACTTCACTTTACTACGATGAAGGGCATTATAAACCGCCTTTTCACTTAAATCCATCGCTTGTGCTGTTTCACTTGGGGAATAATCATCCAATATATATTGTACTACTTCTCGCTCTAATTTGCTTAATTTCTTACAACAATTAAGCAGAATTTCCGAACGTTCTTTTAAAATGAGTTGTGCTTCGACAGATGGCAATTGCGTACGATAACTACACTCCGCTTCTTGAACAAGACAATCTTGTTGTAATCTCAGCCGTTTCTGTCTTCTGTAATAATCGTATTTAGAAGTACTGACTAAGCGATTGAAATAATGTTCAAACGGAATCGTTTCTATCGTTTTAAAATGATAAATATTTCTGCTGATTCTTAAGGAGATGTCTTGTATCAAGTCATCACAATCATGCGGTGCAATCGAAGGATGAATCAGCCGACTGCGTATAAACGGCTGCAACACTTCTAGTAATTGATGCATCGCGTGATCGTCATGCATTTGTGCAAGATGTATAAGAGAGACAATATCTTGAGGTATGGAAGTTTTCTGCATTACGGTAAGTTCGATCCTTTCATAAAAGTGAACTTATCATAGCGGAATGCTGATGAAATAAGCAATGTACAGAAATCTTATTTTTCTTGGTCGCCTCTTCTGATTTTTTCAAATTCTGATAATACTTCATCTGTGAGTTGGATACGTGTTCGAGGTTTATTATTATTGAACGTTTTCATTGATGACTCAACACTCGCTTCATTCAACTTAATGTTCTGCCACATTTCTCGAGACGAAATACGATAAGCACCCGTACCGAAGATGGCGTGCTGTTCACTCATATCACTCGTAACAACAGCAATATGGGTTGTATGTTTGTCATATAACCCATATACAAATCGTTCTATAAAGCTGTCAGCTGTTTCATGTTCTTTTGTGAAAATCGTTCGTACCCCGTGGTAATAAAATTCACTTTCATTACCTTCTTGTTCATAAGCGTCAAACACACATATCACATCGTCTGCCACAGTCGCTTTATAGTTGCCGATAGCCAGCAACAACTTTTCTCTGGCTTCTTCTAAATTCTCTTTAGCCAATTCTGATAAAGCACGACTATGACCAATCATATTGTAACCGTCGATGATTAAATACCGATCCTTGTGCTTCATAGCTTATTCTCCAACCGGGTGACGTTTTCGATAAATTTCATACATCATTAAGCTTGCGGCAACAGATGCATTCAAACTGTTAATATGACCGACCATAGGGATTTTAATATAAAAATCACACTTCTCTTTAACGAGTCGGCTCATACCATGTCCTTCGTTACCGATAACAATAGCAAGTGGCATATCTGCACTCATTTGACGGTAATCTGTTGCGTTATCGGCTGCAGTCCCTGCAATCCAATAACCTTCTTCTTTTAACTTATCCATCGTTTGAGATAAGTTTGTTACACGTGTTACCGGAATGTGTTGAATCGCACCTGCAGACGCTTTAGCAACTGTTTGTGTTAAAGCAACAGAACGACGTTTCGGTATAATGACACCATCTACACCTGCTGCATCCGCAGTTCTTAAAATGGAACCTAGGTTGTGCGGGTCTTCTAGACCATCCAGTAACATTAATGTTGGTAAATGATCTTGTGCTTTAAGTTTCGCAAGCAAATCATCTAGCTCTACATATTCATATGGCGCAACCAATGCTGCGACACCTTGGTGCGGTGCTTCAGCTAATCCGTCTAATTTCGTTTTTGGGACGGTCTGCACAATCAATTTTTGCTTTTTTGCATTTTTTAAGATTTCATCAAGTTGTTGCTTTTTCACACCATCTTGAATCAAAATCTTGTTGATGGGATGCCCAGAAGTAATTGCTTCTTTCACGGCATGTCTCCCTACAATTACTGAATCTTCCACATCCTCACTCCCTTTCTTCGACTTCAGTCACAATACGCTCAAGCAATGATTCCAATCGGTCTGATTGATGATCTAAATATAAGAAACCAATCACCGCTTCCAAACCAGAGCTTTTACGATACGTCTGAATGTCAGTATTTTTCGCTTTTGTATGGCTTTTCGCATTACGCCCTCTGCGCACAATTTCTAATTCTTCTTCTGTAAACCAATCCGACTGCATCAAACTTTCCAACGTAATAGCCTGGCTTTTCGCAGACACAAAACGTTTTGCTTGTTGATGCAGACGATTCGGTTTTGCACGCAATTTCAAAATGATATGCGTTCTGACATATTGATCTAAAACTGCATCCCCCATATATGCTAAAGATAATGGGTTCAGCAGTTTGATATTTTCTTGATTATCCACGTTTGAATCTCACGCCTTGCGGTGTATCTTCAAGGATAATATTTTGTGCTTTTAATTCATCACGGATTTCATCCGCACGTGCATAATCTTTATTTTTACGCGCTTGATTACGCTCTTCAATCAAGGCTTCAATGTCTTCATCTAACAATTCATCATGTTGTTTGCCTTTTAATGGAACTCCTAAAACGTCGCTGAAGATTTGGAATACTTCTTTAAAGCGTTCAATCACTTTTTTAGATGTTGTGTTTTCCATCACATATTTATTCGCAAGTTTCGCTAAATCATACCAAGTTGTAATCGCATTAGCAGTATTGAAGTCATCATCCATAACCGTTTCAAATTGTTTTAACAATGCATCAATTTGTTCAATATAATCTGATTGATCTTCGATATCTGAAGCAATCGCTTCTCTTTCCTCAATCGCTTGATAACTATTACGGATACGTTCTAAACCAGCTTTCGCAGATTCGACTAATTCCATGTTGTAGTTGATTGGACTGCGGTAGTGTACGCTGATCATAAAGAAACGTAATACATCAGGGTCTACTTCTTTAATAATGTCATGTACAAGTACGAAGTTGCCTAATGACTTACTCATTTTTTCATTATTGATATTAATGAAACCATTATGCATCCAGTAATTCGCAAATGTCGCATGGTTATGCGCTTCTGATTGTGCAATTTCGTTTTCATGGTGTGGGAATTGTAAGTCACTGCCGCCTGCGTGGATATCAATCGTTTCACCTAATTCATGATATGCCATCACTGAGCACTCGATATGCCAACCTGGACGTCCTTTGCCGAATGGGCTGTCCCAGCTGATTTCTCCAGGTTTCGCTTTTTTCCATAACGTGAAGTCTAATGCATCTTCTTTTTGTTCGCCTGATTCAATACGTGCACCGACTTTTAAATCATCAATAGATTGATGACTTAATTTACCATATCCTTCAAACTTACGTGTTCTGAAATAAACATCGCCTTCACTTTCATAAGCATAACCTTGTTCTACTAGGTTTTGGATAAATGCGATGATATCATCCATATGGTTCATAACACGTGGATTAGATGTTGCTTTTTTGACATTTAACGCACCTGTATCTTCATAGAAAGCTTGAATGTAACGGTCAGCGATTTCTTGCACACTTTCATTCAACTCTTTTGAACGTTTGATTAATTTATCATCCACATCCGTAAAGTTAGATACATAATTAACGTCATAACCTTTATATTCAAAATAACGACGTACAACATCATAGTTGATAGCTGGACGTGCATTACCGATATGAATATAGTTATAAACTGTTGGACCGCAGACATACATCTTAACCTTGCCTTCTTCTATCGGCTTAAATGGTTCTTTCTGTCTCGTCAATGTATTATATAATGTAATCATCTTGAATCTCTCCATTCTTCACTTGCTCTAGTTGCTTTTCTAATTGTTTCATTTGTTCGTAAATCGGGTCTGGTAAGTTGAGATGATCAAAGTTTTTACCGATACGTTTACCATGTTGTTTCACGATATGGCCAGGAATACCGACAACTGTGGAATAGCTTGGTACATTGGTTAATACAACTGAGTTCGCACCAATATTGACATTAGAGTCTACTTTGATATTTCCTAAAATCTTTGAACCTGCCGCAATTAAGACATTATCGCCAATGTCAGGGTGACGTTTACCTTTTTCTTTGCCAGTACCGCCAAGTGTGACACCTTGATAAATTGTAACGTTATCGCCAATCGTACAAGTTTCACCAATGACCACACCCATGCCGTGATCGATAAATAAACGTTTGCCGATTTTAGCACCTGGATGAATTTCAATACCAGTGAAAAAGCGTGATATTTGTGAAATAATACGTGCAGCCACGTAGTGCTTTTTATTATAAAGTTTATGTGCAAGTAAGTGATTCCATACTGCATGCAATCCTGCATACGTTGTTACTACCTCAAATGATGTCTTAGCTGCAGGATCTTGTTCGAATACCATTTTTATATCGTCTCTCATTCTTTTAAACAAGTTATTCCCCTCCTATTTATAACGAAAGCACCTCTAACAACTTAATGTCAGAGGTGCTTCGCACGGTTCCACTCTTCTTCAGCATACAAAAAAACTATTTTTATATACTCTCTCAAATCCCGTATTTATCATTGTCTGAACCAAGGTGCATTCAATAATGTTCAAGATGTGCTCGCAGCAACCGCACACTCTCTGGACTTGAACCATTATCTACTAATCCTTAGTAGTAATTACTTTTAATAATAGGTGGTTTATGCTGAAAATTCAAGCAAGGTTACCCACTAAAATTATAGATATTTTTTCAAACGTTTTAATACCTTTTCTTTACCTAATACTTCCATTGTATTCGGTAATTCCGGTCCATGCATTTCGCCTGTTACCGCAACACGAATCGGCATAAATAATTGTTTACCTTTGATACCTGTTTCTTTTTGTACAGCTTTAATTGTTTTCTTAATTTCAGCCGCTTCAAATGGCTCTAATTCTTCTAGTTTGCCATATAAGTGTTCCATCAATTCAGGTACTTGTTCCCCATTGATAACTTCTTGTTCTTCTTCATTTAATGCAACTTCATCTCTGAAGAAAATTTCAGAAAGCGGTACGATTTCACCGGCATAACTCATTTCTTTTTGGTATAAACCAATTAACTTGCGACCCCAATCTAAATCTTCTTCTGAAGGTGATTCTGGAATCAACCCTGCATTGATTAAGTGAGGTAACGCTAATTCAAAGACAGTTTCTGAGTCTTTTTGTTTCATATATTGGTTGTTTACCCAAGCTAGTTTTTTCTTATCGAAGAATGCTGGTGATTTTTGTAAACGATTTTCATCGAATAATTTAATGAATTCTTCTTTAGAGAAGATTTCTTCTTCACCTTCTGGTGACCAACCAAGTAATGTGATGAAGTTGAACAATGCTTCTGGCAAGTAACCTAAGTCACGGTATTGCTCGATGAATTGTAAGATTTGGCCATCACGTTTACTTAATTTTTTACGTTGTTCGTTGACAATCAATGAAATATGTCCGAAACGTGGAGGTTCCCAACCGAATGCTTCATAAATCATTAATTGTTTTGGTGTATTTGATACATGGTCATCACCACGGATAACATCTGAGATTTCCATATAATGGTCATCTGCAGCTACCGCAAAGTTATAAGTCGGTACACCGTCTTTTTTCACAATAACCCAGTCGCCGATGTTATCAGATTCGAATGACACTTCACCTTTAACCATGTCATCAAATTTATACACTTTGCCTTTAGGCACACGGAAACGAATTGAAGGTTTGCGTCCTTCTGCTTCAAACGCTTCTTGTTCTTCTTTTGTTAAATGTGCGTGTTTACCACCATAACGAGGTGTTTCACCACGTGCGATTTGACCTTCACGTTCTGCTTCTAATTCTTCTTCAGTCATGTAACATTTATACGCTTTATCTTCTGCTAATAATTGTTCTACTAAAGGATTATAGAATTTACCACGTTCAGATTGACGATACGGACCATAACCTCCGTCTTTATCTACAGATTCATCCCAATCAAGACCTAACCATTTCAGGTTGCTGAATTGAGAAGATTCGCCGTCTTCTAAGTTACGTTTCTTATCCGTATCCTCAATACGTACGACAAAGTCCCCATCATAGTGTTTAGCAAATAAATAGTTGAATAGTGCTGTTCTAGCGTTTCCGATATGCAAATAACCAGTCGGACTAGGTGCATATCTGACTCTTACGCGTTCACTCATTATTTCGTTCACTCCTGTATTTTTAGATTATTGATTAAAGAAAGTTCGAGAGCTCAACTATCTCTAATAATTCAGAGACAGTGATACTTCAGAATGTGCTTGATTATTCATGATAAACCAAGGTCAAAAGCAGTGATAAGACCTATCTGTTTGACTGACATAAATAGCCAGGCAGTTCTGTACCCATTCTTACTTATTGTAGCATTACAAGCCTTATTTGGTAAGCCCATTTGCTTACACGAATCAACTCTGTTTACCCTTCTGTTCCATGTGAAACAAGGGATGCTCACTGTTGAATTAATTTCGCAAAGACAATTCGTCCAGATGATGTTTGTAAAATACTAGTAATTTCAATTTTGACATGTTGACCAACTAAGGATTTCGCATCATCAATGACTACCATAGTGCCATCTTCTAAATAGCCGACACCTTGTCCAGGTTCTTTACCCATCTTAGTAATTAATAAATTCATATGGTCGCCTTGGCGCACAGCTGGTTTTACCGCTTCAGACAAATCATTCACATTCAACACTTTAATACCTTGTACACGTGAAATCTTATTCAAGTTGAAATCGGTCGTAATTAAATCAGCTTTATATTTATGCGCAAGTTTAATCAATAGCGCATCGATATGATTATAAGACTTCTGCGGATGGACAATGCGAGAAGGATGATCTGCATCATGAATTTGGTTTAAAATATCCAAGCCACGTTGTCCTTTTTCTCTTTTCACACTATCTGTCGAGTCTGCGACCACTTGCAGTTCATTGATTACACCTTGTGGAATCAAAATCTCTCCATCTAGAAAGCCGCATTTGATTATCTCTAAAATCCGACCGTCAATGACTGCGCTCGTATCTAAAATTTTAGGGTTCGCACGTAAAGCATTGGTTGAGGCAGAACGTGCCATTTTCTCTGGTAAGAAAGCCAACATTTCATCACGTTTCTTCAAACCAAATTGAAAACCTAAATAACTTAAGAATACTGTAATGATAATAGGAAGAACATGAAGGAATAAAGATGATCCGATAATATTTAAAATAAATGCGATCATTACAGAAATAAAAAGTCCCATAATCAAACCTATGGCTGCAAAGAGGATTTCAATTGCGCTGTGTCGCATAATAAAACCTTCTAATTTACGCAAAGCTCTGGTGATTTTAGGAATCAACAAACCAAATAAAACAAAGAATATAATCATACCAATGATGCCAGCAATATATTTATTAGTCAGCCATACATAAGTATCTGCAAAACCTGTATCGCGCGCAATATCAGGTATGATTAATACCCCCAAACTGATACCTAAAATCATATAACTGATAATGACAATTGTCTTTACAATATTCATCTGATAGCCTCCTTTCTCTCTGTGGTATCAGCTTTTCATCAATGCAAAGTTCAGTGCTTCATGCACACTGGTTACACCGATAACTTGAATATTATCTGGGAAGTCCCAACCTCCTATATTGGTTTTAGGAATAATCACACGTTTGAAACCTAATTTCGCTGCTTCTTGAACACGTTGTTCAATACGTGAGACACGTCGTACTTCTCCTGTCAGACCTACTTCACCGACGAAACAATCCATGCCGTTGATAGGTTGGTCTTTAAAACTAGAAGCAACCGCTGCGATAATTGCTAAATCAACAGCTGGTTCTGTTAAACGCACGCCGCCTGCAACTTTGACATATGCATCTTGTTGTTGCAGCAAGTAACTTTCTTTCTTCTCTAACACTGCCATTAATAAATTTAAACGGTTATGATCGATACCAGTCGCCATACGTCTTGGGTTATTAAATGTTGTCGGTGTCACTAATGCTTGCACTTCAATTAATAAAGGACGTGTACCTTCCATTGTCGGAACAATTGTAGAGCCAGCTACATTCGTTGAACGTTCTTCTAAGAACATCTCTGAAGGGTTCTTAACTCCTTTCAAACCGCTATGTTTCATTTCGAAGATTCCCATTTCATTCGTTGAACCGAAACGGTTCTTCACTGCACGCAGAATTCTATATGCATGATGTTCGTCCCCTTCGAAATATAGTACCGTATCTACCATATGTTCTAATAAACGTGGACCTGCAATTTGTCCTTCTTTCGTCACATGACCGACGATAAAGGTTGCGATATTCATTTGTTTCGCAATCCCCATCAGAATTTGCGTACTTTCTCGTACTTGTGAGACAGAACCAGGCGCTGAACTGATTTCTGGATGATACACTGTTTGAATCGAGTCTACTACCACTAAGTCTGGTTGTGTTTGTTTAACAGCTTCTTTAATAACTTCTAAATCTGTTTCCGCAAACACGTTTAATTGACTTGAATCTTCTTCTAAACGATCTGCTCGCAATTTCGTTTGATTCAGTGATTCCTCACCTGTAATATAAAGTACTTTTTTATTTTGAGATAACGCAGAACAAATTTGAAGTAATAATGTCGATTTACCAATACCAGGGTCCCCACCGATTAACACGAGCGAACCTTGGACAATACCGCCACCTAAGACACGATCAAATTCTCTCGAACTTGTATGGATACGCGGTGTAGATTCATGTTGGACATCATTTAACTTTGTTACTTTAGCTGTTTGTTCTCTTGTACGCATCCCTCTGCCACTTGGAGCTTCTTTTTGCGTCATAACTTCTTCCATTTGGTTCCAAGCACCACAATTCGGACATTTTCCCATCCATTTCGGTGATTGATAACCACATGCCATACATTCAAATGTCACTTTCTTTTTTGCCAAATTTACACCACCTATTTTTTCGTGAAAAACAAATCTATTTTACACCCTCTAGGGTTTAAAAGCTATCATTGATTATTTCTTATTCTAAACCTGAAAACACATTTCATACAATCATCTGACTCTCATCTTTAACCACATCATACCAAATTTCTTTAAAACTACATATTATATTCTCTTTAAACTATCAAAATCACAATATATAAAAAGACTCCTTTTAAGCAGCCATGTTATAAATACTGCTTAAAAAGGAGTCTTGATCTATTTATCTGGTTTAACCATTACGTTTATTACGCTTTTGTTTTTGTTTCTTCAGTTTCTTTTGTTTGGCGATCATTGATTTTGTATTCATATTTGTCGCCATTGTGATCCACAACTACGTCTTTACCTTCTAATTGGTTACCGTCTAGGATTAACTCACTTAAGTTATCCTCAACTGTTTTTTGAATTGCTCTGATAAGTGGACGTGCACCATATTGAGGATCGTAACCTTCTTCTGCGATTTTTTCTTTCGCAGCTTCTGTCACTTCGATATTAATATCTTGTTCAGATAGACGATCAGTAAGGTTGCTGACCATTTTTGTTACGATTTCTTTCAATTCAGCTTTATCCAATTTGTGGAAGACAATAATATCATCAACACGGTTTAAGAATTCAGGACGGAATGCATTTTTCAATTCTTTCATCATTGTACTGCGAATTGTTTCGTAATCTGCACCTTCGTCGCTGCCGCCGCCGAAACCAGCAAAGCGTTGATCTTGTAATTCTTGTGCACCGACGTTTGAAGTCATGATAATGACTGTGTTACGGAAGTCTACACGACGACCTTTTGTATCAGTTAAGAAACCATCATCTAAGACTTGCAACATAATGTTGAAGACATCAGGATGTGCTTTTTCTACTTCGTCGAATAGAATAACTGAGTAAGGTTTACGTCTTACTTTTTCAGTCAATTGACCACCGTCATCATGACCTACATAGCCTGGAGGCGCTCCGACTAAACGGCTCACTGCGTGTTTTTCCATGAACTCACTCATGTCTACACGAATCATCGCATCTTCATCGCCGAACATTGATTCAGCTAATGCGCGTGCTAATTCTGTTTTACCTACACCTGTTGGTCCTAAGAAGATAAAGCTTCCGATTGGACGTTTAGGATCTTTCAAGCCTGCACGTGCACGGCGTACTGCTTTACTGATAGATGTCACAGCATCTTTTTGACCGATGACACGTTTATGCAATGTGTCTTCTAAGTTCAACAGACGTTCTGATTCTGTTTCATTTAAGCGTGTTAATGGAATACCAGTCCAGCCCGCAATCACTTCAGCAATATCATTTTCTGTTAATGATGTGTTTGCGCCGCCTTGTTTGTTTTTCCATTCATTTTTCGCTTCTTCATATTGTTTTTCTAATTTTGTTTGTTTATCACGAAGGTTTGCAGCATTTTCGAACTCTTGTGAATGTACAGCTGCATCTTTTTCGTTTTTCACTTTTTCGATTTCTTGTTCAATTTCTTTTAAGTTTGAAGGAGTCGTATGACTTTTCAATCTTACTTTTGAACTTGCTTCATCGATTAAGTCGATTGCTTTGTCTGGTAAGAAACGATCTGAAACATAACGGTCACTTAAACGTGCTGCTGCTTCAACCGCTTCATCAGAAATATTGATACGGTGATGCGCTTCATAACGATCACGTAATCCTTTTAGGATTAAGATTGTATCTTCAACTGTCGGTTCATCCACTTGTACAGGTTGGAAACGACGTTCTAAAGCTGCATCTTTTTCAATGTGTTTACGGTATTCATCTAACGTTGTTGCACCGATAGCTTGTAATTCACCACGTGCAAGTGCTGGTTTTAAGATGTTAGATGCGTCAATGGCACCTTCAGCACCGCCTGCACCGATTAATGTGTGCAATTCGTCGATGAATAAGATAACGTTACCTGCTTGATGAATTTCTTCCATAACTTTTTTCAGTCTTTCTTCGAATTCACCACGATATTTTGTACCGGCAACAACTGTACCCATGTCTAGAGACATCACACGTTTACCTTTTAATGTCTCAGGCACTTCATTATTTACAATAGCTTGTGCTAAGCCTTCAGCAATTGCTGTTTTACCTACACCAGGCTCACCGATTAACACTGGGTTGTTTTTAGTACGACGGCTTAATACTTCGATGACACGTGTGATTTCTTTATCACGGCCGACAACAGGATCTAATGTGCCGTCTTTAGCAATCACTGTTAAGTCACGTGCTAAACCATCAAGTGTCGGTGTGTTGTTAGATTTTGCAGTTTGTGCATTTTTATTGCTCATTTCTGGGCTGCCAAGTGCTTTGACAACTTGAGCACGCGCTTTAGTGATATTTAAATCCAAGTTTGCGAATACACGTGCAGCTACACCTTCGTTTTCACGGATTAAACCAAGTAAAATGTGTTCTGTACCTACGAAATTATGGTGTAATTTACGTGCTTCATCCATTGAAAGTTCAATCACTTTTTTCGCTCTCGGTGTATAGTGCAATGTGCCGATGTGTTCTTGACCTTGACCAATTAATTTTTCTACTTCTGTAACAACAAGGTCTTCTGTGATACCGAAACTTTCTAATACTTTTGCGGCAATACCTTCTGGTTCTTTCATTAAACCAAGCAATAAGTGTTCAGTTCCGATATTTGAGTGATTCAAACGAATCGCTTCTTCTTGTGCATGTGCTAAGACACGTTGTGCACGTTCTGTTAATCTACCGAATAACATAGCAAAACCTCCTATTTTATATGTTCTCTAATAATATTTGCTCTTTGTTCTTTAATTGAAATTTGTTGTGCTTCGTCAATCAGGAATGGGGATTGAATCGCTACCATCATTTGATTGAAGTTGAATTCTGGTAAATCAATATAACCTAAATCAATACCTAACTTGACCTCACTGAGTCTCGTCGATGCTTCTTCCATAGACATTATGCGACTGTAGCGCAATAAACCAAGTGAGCGATAAATGCGGTCTTGCATCTCAACTAAGTTATGATAATCCAGTTGTTTGCGAATCTGCATTTCCTCCGCAATAATTTGTTGGACGATTTCAGTTAACGTTTCAATAATTTGTTCCTCAGTTCTTCCCAAAGTTAATTGGTTTGAAACTTGATAGATGTGACCATAAACTTGAGAACCTTCTCCGAAAATACCGCGAATCGTAAAGCCGAAACGGTTAATAGTTTGAGCAATGCGATTCATACGCTTCATGATAGAAAGTCCTGGAAGGTGCAGCATCACGCTTGCACGCATTCCTGTACCAATATTCGTTGGACACGTTGTTAAATAACCTAAATCTTCATCAAAACTGATATCAAGTGCTCTATCTAATTGGTCATCTATTTCTGAAGCTTCTTGATAAAGTGCTTCTAAATCCATATCTGAACTCATGGTTTGAATTCTAATATGATCCTCTTCATTTACCATTATGCTTAATGATTCATCATCATTCAACAATACCGCTGAAGCCGGCTGTTCAATCAGTTCTTTACTGATCAGATGCTTCGCTACTAATTTTAATTTATCTGTATGCGTGATGGTCTGCATATTTAATACTTTTAAATCAGGCAGTGCATCTTGGACTTCATTAATGACTTTTTGTCCTTCTACATCTGAAGTAAACATTAAGGGATGAACATGATTGTTCAAGTTTCTCGCAAGTCGTATACGTGAAGACATCACGACCGGCGTTGTTTCATTCTGCTGCATCCAACTACTCATGTACATTGAATGTTCGCTCATGTGTTATCCCTCGCTTTCTTCTTGTAGTGCTTTAATTTCATCACGAACGACAGCCGCTTCTTCAAACGCTTGTTGTTCTATTAATTCTTGTAAATATTTATTTTTAGCTTCTATTTTTTTCTTTAATGCGAGTTTGTGCTGAGAGGAGACAGGCGTTTTACCGACATGTTCAAATTGTCCGCCTTGCACACGTCTGACAATATCTACAATATCCTCTTTAAAGGTAGTGTAACATTGTGCACACCCAAACTTCCCTTTATACGCAATATCTTTCATTGTCATATGGCAAGTAGGACACTTCTTCTCTTCTCTGACGCTTAAGTCTTCTAATTGAATACCATGCTTAGACGCCAAATGTTGAAGTATTTGTTTTATAACAAAAGAGCCTTCCATGTCATCTTGATTGTTCTGCCATGTAGGTTCCTCTTCATTACTTTGTGCTTTAATTCTATTGTGTTCTTGTGACTTAAGTGCGTTTGTTTTTGTTCCATGTGCAAATGTGTCAGCCATGTGCAGCCTCCTAACTATTAATAGTAATTAATGACCGGCAATAGCTGTTTCAATATGTTTGCGCGGACAATGTCCCTTGCAGCAACATCCATTCTTAACGTATCTCTATCTACCACTGCAAGCATCATTTTCGCTTCGCGTAATGTTATATATTGATTATCAAGCAATCCTTCGATCACATAATGTGCTTGTTGTTGAGAGATTGAATCGCCGATGATTTGTAAGAGGTGATCAATATAACCTTTCGTATCCTTGGTTTCAACCTTAGTGATTCGGATATAACCTCCACCACCGCGTTTACTTTCGATTTCATAACCGTGTTCATTGGTGAATCTTGTCTTAATTACATAATTAAGTTGAGAAGGCACACAGTCAAAACGTTGAGCAATATTCGCTCGTTGTATCTCAACAACATCTTTATTTGATTCTTCAAATAAATGCTTAATGTACTGTTCTATGATGTCGGACATATTATGCATGGATATCACCCCTTTTTTGACCTTCTTTGACTATATTATATGACCAACTTTGACCTTTTTCAACCAATATGATTTAAAAAATTTGCGACATCGTCAAAAATAGGATGTTCGAAAGCGCTTTTTTCCTGTATGATATTGGATGAAATAAAAAATAAAAGGATGAGAAATAACATGCATATACTTATTGCTTTAATAGGGATTGTCTTCTTCTTAGCCCTCGCACTTGTTGTTAGTTCTGACAAGAAAAACGTTAAGTGGCATTACGTTGGTATCTTGCTTGTGATTCAATTTATCTTCGCGTTTGTTCTCTTAAAAACAAATGCAGGAATCACAGTCATCGGCGGTATTGCGAAAGGCTTCGCCTATCTGTTATCAAAAGCTGCAGAAGGAGTTAACTTTGTATTTGGAGGCTTTAAATACGTCAATCCAGATCAACCGCCATTCTTCTTCAACGTATTATTACCGATTGTCTTCATTTCAGCAATTATCGGTATCTTACAATACACTAAGATTTTACCAATGATTATTAATGGTTTAGGTTTTTTGATCTCTAAAATCAACGGCATGGGTCGTTTAGAATCATATAACGCAGTTGCAGCTGCTATTTTAGGACAATCAGAAGTATTCATTTCATTGAAGAAACAATTACCATACATTCCGAAGCACCGTTTATATACATTAACTGCTTCAGCAATGTCGACAGTATCCGCTTCAATTATCGGTGCTTACTTCACACTGTTAGACCCTAAATATGTCGTAACAGCAATTGTATTAAACTTATTCGGTGGATTTATTATCGCTTCAATTATCAATCCATATACAGTTGATGAAAAAGACGACAAATTATTAGTAGAAGAAACAGGACAAAAACAATCTTTCTTCGAAATGTTAGGTGAATACATTTTAGACGGATTTAAAGTTGCGGTTATTGTAGGGGCAATGTTAATTGGTTATATCGCAATTATTGCTTTACTTAATGGCCTTGTCAGCGGTATCTTTACAGCTGTATCAGGCGGTTCAATTAAATGGGACTTCCAAACATTAATCGGATTTGTCTTTGCGCCATTCGCATTCCTAACAGGTATTCCTTGGGATGACGCAGTTAAAGCAGGTTCATTAATGGCTACAAAATTATTATCAAACGAATTCGTTGCGATGTTAGACTTAGGTAAAATGCATGGTTTATCAGAACGTGCAATCGGTATTACTTCTGTCTTCTTAGTATCATTCGCAAACTTCAGTTCTATCGGTATCATTTCTGGTGCCATCAAATCATTAAATGATGAAAAAGGTGACTTGGTTGCACGTTTCGGACTTAAATTACTATTCGGTGCAACACTTGTATCATTCATCTCTGCAGCTATCGCAGGTCTATTCATGTAAATCATATTTAAACGGCTTCCTCAATCAGGGAGTCGTTTTTTTCATATTGCATTCCAAACCACTTTCGTGTAAAGTAACACTTAATTATGGAGGTGTCATAATGAATATCGATGAATTTTGGGACAAATTCATAACTGAGTATCCTATTTATCAAGACGTTTCTTATACCGCCTGGCAATTCGGTGTCGATGCTACAGACTTAGCTGAGTTAGTCTCACAAGGTATCAAAACTGCGACAACCAGCGGTTTAGCTTTCTACATTGAGGAAGAAGAGCCTCTACCAAAAGTCAACGATTTGAGTATCGTTCTAGATGCGCAAGATCATCCTGTTTGTATTATTAAAAATACTAAAGTATATCAAGTCCCTTTCTGTGAAGTATCAGAAAAACACGCATATAAAGAAGGAGAAGGTTCTCGAACCTTAACATATTGGAGAAACGTCCATCGCGACTTTTTCATACCTGAATACGCAAGCATTAATCAAACTTTTGATGAAGATCAAATCATGGTCTGTGAAGAATTTGAATGTCTATTTACTAAATAAATAAAGCAGGTGAAATTATGGACTTAAATAAGATACAAATCAGTAAGTTTCAAGCATCAGATACACAAGCGGTTGTGGATTTAATATGTCATACACTCAGAACTACCAACATCAAAGACGAACCGAAAGAAGATATTGAAAGTTACGTAACAGAAACCACGCCTGAAAGCATTCAACATAAAGCAGAGCATATCAACTTCTATGTCTTTAAATTAAACAATCAATTAATCGGTACAGGTGCGATTGGTCCTTACTATGGCAGTGAAACAGAATCATGCTTCTTTTCTATTTTTGTTTCTCCTGATTATCAAAAATTAGGTATAGGTAAACTGATTATGGATACTTTAGAAGATGACTATTATTATCATCGCGCAAAACGTCTCATTATCCCTGCTTCAATAACCGCAGTACAATTTTATCGAAAGCGCGGCTATGATTATATTAACCAAAACAGCACACCTGACCATGAAGGATTAATATACTTAGAAAAATTTCCAGACTAAAAAAACGAGCAACCGTTATGGCTGCTCGTTTTTTGAATGATTATACATTCGCTTTTTTACTTTCAGCAACAATATGTTCGATGAAGTACTGTGTTACTCGATAATCATCTGTTAATTCCGGATGGAAAGAAACACCTAAATAATTACCTTCTTTAACCGCGACAATTTTGTCGCCGACTGTACTTAATACTTCTACATTGTCACTGTTTACTTTTTCAATATGCGGTGCTCTGATGAAGACCGCTTCAATATCCTCTGCGATACCTTTAATATCTAATTCAGACTCAAAGCTGTCCACTTGTCGCCCAAACGAATTACGTTCTACAGTGATATCTAATTTCTTCAAATACCCTTCTTCACCGACGATGTCTTGTGCTAAGACAATCAATCCGGCACATGTACCGAACATCGGTAAATCTGAGTTGACTAAAGCTTCTTTAAATCCATACAGATTCATCAAACGACGTAATGTCGTTGATTCACCGCCTGGTAAAATTAAGCCGTCGATTTCTTCTAATTGTTCAACACGTTTGATTGCGATACCTTCGTGGCCGCTGAGCTCAATGTGGCGCAAATGTTCACGTACTGCGCCTTGTAGTGCGAGGACTCCGATTTTCATTTTACCAGCCACGCTCTTGCATACGTTCTTCTAATGAAAGTTGATTTACATCTAAGCCTCTCATTGCTTCACCAAGCTCTTGAGCTAATTTACCGATTAATTCGTAATCAGTGTAGTGTGTTGTTGCTTGAACAATTGCTTTTGCGAATTTTTCAGGGTCTTCTGATTTAAAGATACCTGAACCTACGAATACACCGTCAGCACCTAATTGCATCATTAACGCTGCGTCTTGAGGTGTCGCAACACCGCCTGCCGCAAAGTTAACTACTGGTAAACGACCATTGTCTTTAATTGATTTTAAGACTTCGTATGGTGCACCGATTTCTTTTGCGAATGTCATGATTTCATCATCTGGCATAACTGTTAATTTAGCCACTTCTGAATTCACTTGACGCATATGACGTACTGCTTCAACGATGTTACCAGTACCTGGTTCACCTTTCGTACGTAACATTGCTGCACCTTCACCGATACGACGTGCTGCTTCGCCTAAGTTACGGCAACCGCATACGAATGGTACAGTGTAGTCGCTTTTTAATAAATGATACTCTTCATCAGCAGGTGTTAATACTTCTGATTCATCGATGTAGTCTACACCCATTGCTTCTAACACACGTGCTTCTGTAATATGTCCGATACGGCATTTAGCCATAACCGGAATTGAAACAGCATCCATTACTTCTTGAACAATTTTAGGATTACATGCACGCGCAACACCGCCAGCTGCTCTGATATCTGATGGTACACGTTCAAGCGCCATAACTGCTACTGCGCCTGCTTCTTCTGCAATTTTAGCTTGTTCTGCATTGACAACGTCCATGATTACGCCGCCTTTTTGCATTTCAGCCATTCCACGTTTTACTCGATCTGAGCCTACAATTTTAGACATTCTAAATACCCCTTTTCTCATTGATTAAATCCAGTGTAAAGGATAAACTGATAGTGTTAAAGGACCAATTTCGATAAATATTAGGAGGCCAGTTGAATGAAACAACCTTTATATATGCAGCTTTATCAAAAGTTGAAGGAACAAATCATTGAAGGCCAGTATCAATCTGGTGACCGTTTCCCTTCTAAACGCCGACTTGCTGAACATCATTCACTCAGTAATACAACAATTGAACATGCATACCAATACTTACTAGATGAAGGTTATATCTATTCAAAGCCGCGGTCAGGCTATTATGTATCAGATATTGAATCACTGCCAGTAGTCACAAAAGAATCTCCAACTGCAGTGATTCAACAAACTCAAAAAGAAACAACTACACGTTATCACTTTGATTTAGCACGTATTGATACAGAACACTTTCCGTGGCAACAATTTCGTAAGTATGCGCGTGATGTCTTTGATGAATCTATGCCAGATATTTTACAGCCTGGAGATCAACAAGGTGAATTCAGATTAAGACAAGCCATCGCACATTATCTCTTTAATAGTCGCGGTGTGAATTGTCATCCCGAACAAATCATTATCGGTTCATCCACTGAACAGTTAATCAACCAAGTAACAGATATACTCACTGACCGTTCTTACATCATTGAATATCCAAGCTATCCACCTATTAAGCAAGTGTTGGATAAAAAAGAATTGGCTTATAAACAAGTCCCTGTTACTAAAAAAGGAATTGAGATGTCACAAGTCTTCAATTCCAATCGCCAAGTGGTATATGTGACACCCTCGCATCAATTCCCGACTGGCTATGTGATGAACTTAAAGACCCGTACACAACTCATCAACTGGGCCCAACAACATAAAGACCGTTTCATTATCGAGGATGATTATGATTCAGAGTTCCGCTATTTCAGTAAACCGATTCCTGCACTTCAAAGTTTAGATAAGACAGGAAAGGTTATTTATATCAGTACCTTTTCTAAATCATTATTCCCAAGTTGCCGTATTGCGTTTATGGTGCTGCCTAAAGCACTGATGAAAAATTATCACGATTTACCTAACAAAGAAGGTAATACAGTCCCTGCCCCAATGCAGTATACAGTAGCGCAATTTATGGAAAACGGTTCATTTGATCGCCATTTGAATAAAATGCGTAAAGTTTATCGCCATAAGCTGACTTATATCTTAGAAGCTTTAAAGCCCTATCAAAATCAACTCATGATTGAAGGTGCCACAACGGGTATGCATTTCACATTAACAGTTCAAAATGGCATGCATTTAGATGAGGTGTTACAACGTGCGAAACAAAATCACGTCAAACTCATCCCATTAATCAATTATATGAAGAAAGAGAATTATGATGTTACAGCACCGAAATTTATTATCGGGTTCGGGGGGATTCCAGATAATGAATTAGAAGCACATACTAATGTATTGATTCAAACACTGACAAAATGACTTAAAGGAGAAAAACAATATGTCTGACGTTCAATTAGTCCCATATGATTCTAAATATGATCAAGACCTTGAGAAGTTTACAATTGCTGAAGCAGAAAGTGCTTTTGCGCTCTTACCCTTTGCGGCTCTTGAAGATTTAGCACCTGGAGAATATCCTGTCGTTGTTTTACATCAACAACATCCAGTTGGCTTTATGAGGCTGAATCAAAATGATGAAGGTGCATCCTTAGCACAAAATTCAAATGCTGTCTTAGTAAAATCTTTCTCTATTACGGAACGTATGCAAGGCCAAGGTCTAGCACAAGCAGCTTTGGCACAATTACCTGACTATGTGCGTACTCATTTTCCAAATACTGATGAAATCGTACTTTCAGTTAATTTTAAAAATCCTAAAGCCATTCATGTCTATCAAAAACTTGGCTATATCGATACTAAACGTATATTAGAAGGTCCAGCTGGTCCGCAACATGTGATGTCTTATCAATTTTAAATATGTCACCTTTTTATAAAACATTATATAGTGCATTGACGCTATTTAAAGGTTCACGTATAATCGAGTCCATATTTGCGAATTTTCGGAGGTGTCATTTTGAAGAAATATCCTATTGCGATATGGATGCTTGCGATCGGCGCATTTGCGATTGGAATGACAGAATTTGTCATCATGGGCTTATTACCCAATATCGCACGTGATTTCCATGTGACGGTCAGTCAAGCTGGTCAATTAATTACAGGCTATGCCTTAGGTGTCGCAATTGGCGGACCTATTTTGGTTATGATAACCATCAAACTTAATCGAAAATATTTATTAATGCTTTTAATGGCTATTTTCATTATTGGTAACTTAGCTTCATCATTCAGCACAAGTTACGGCTTCATGATGACAGCTAGAATTATCACTTCACTTGCGCATGGTTCTTTCTTTGGAATCGGATCTATTTTAGCCGCAAGTATGGTACAACCGCAATATCGCGCAAGTGCCATGGCGTTGATGTTCATGGGACTATCTTTAAGTAATATTTTAGGTGTACCTTTTGGAACATTAATCGGTCAACAATTCGGATGGGCGATGACTTTTGTGATTATAGCTATTATCGGAATATTAGCGTTGATTGGTATTATGATTTTTGTTCCTAATCAAAAAGAGCGTCAAGCTTCATCTGTATTAGACGAATTGAAAATCTTAAAAGAAAAGCGTTTATGGTTAACGCTCGCAGTAACCCTGTTTGGTTTCAGCAGTGTCTTTGCGTATTTTACTTACATTTCATCAGTATTAATAGATGTCACACATATTAAAGAAAATCTCATTTCCTTTATGTTGATTATCTTTGGTGTGGGTGTCACGCTAGGTAACTTAATCGGTGGTAAACTTGCGGATTGGAATTTGAATAAGGCGTTACAATTAATTTTTACAATCTTCATCCTCTATTTTGGAATTCTGTATTTCATGCAGTTCAATGGACTTGTAATGGTACTTGGCGTCTTTTTATTTGGAGTTATCGGATTTAGTATGAGTCCCTCTCTTCAATATAAGAGCACATTGATTTCACAAGATGCGCCTACGTTAGCCAGTACATTGAATCAATCTGCCTTCAACTTAGGCAATGCGTTAGGTGCGTTTGTAGGTGGTTTAGTTATCACACACTTACCTGTAGCCTCATTAAGTTTAATTGCACCTTTGCTTACACTAATCGGTTTGATGTTCTTATTAATATCTATTTATGTCGAAAAACAACATTCATCTATTACTTCATAAACATAATCGCCCACTCTGTGTACCATTAAATACAGAGCGGGCGATTTATTTATTCATACCATTATATAAGCATAAAAAAAGAGACCCTTTACAGGATCTCGTG
>NZ_KV840374.1:0-574 GCF_001839185.1 Staphylococcus sp. HMSC65H10
GTGTTTTGACCAAATGGTTTTTTAATTGGTTGAATTGTTGGTTCATAAGTGTCTGAATCTTTCGGTCCTACGGTTACTTTCACATTCACTGTGTCTGTTGTTTTATCTGGATATGTCACTGTGACAGGGACTTGAGTTTCTCCACTAACTTGTCCATTTGGCAATTTATTTGTATCAACTGTGATTACAGGTTGAGTGCCTTCTTTAGGGAAGTTAGGTACATTTACTTTGCCTTTGACTTCTTCCACAGTAGTTGGAGTTCCATATGGTTTCGTAATTTCTCCTGTTGTTGGTTGATAAGTTTCAGAATTTTTTGGTCCGACTGTTACTTTCACATTTACTGTGTCTGTTGTTTTATCTGGATATGTCACTGTGACTGGGACTTGGAACACGCCACTTGTTTGACCATTTGGTAATTTTGTTGGATCCGTTATCGTTACTACAGGTGTGCCTTTTTCTTTAGGAAATTCTGGAACACTTACTTTTTCTTGAACTTCTTCCGCAGTAGTTGGTGTACCGTATGGTTTTGTGATTTCTCCTACTGTTGGTTCATATTTGTCTTTTTGTGGTTGTT
>NZ_KV840375.1:0-13238 GCF_001839185.1 Staphylococcus sp. HMSC65H10
TTAGAAGTCAGAACATTTATGTCCCGACCCCTTTACATATCATTGATGAAATTAATCCATTAATGCTAGTTGGAAATTCACACCGAAGCGATCTTGTATCCATGCGAATTCTCTGTAAGGTCCAAGCTCAGTTTTGGCCATTAAAATGGCACCGCCGCTTTTTAGTCCACTGTATAGACGTTCCATTTCCATAGCATTATCTACTGTCACAAATAAAGAAATAGATGGATTCATCGGTATTTCAGTTCCATTAGAATTATCAATCGCCATAATAATTTGGTCTTTTAAACGAATAATTGCGTGTTGGACTGCACCCGCTTCTCCGCTTCCAAACTCATCATACTTCACCATTGAAACCACTTCACTGTCTTCAAATACTGAAGTATAAAGTTCAATCGCTTCTTCAGCTTCATTATTAAACATTAAAAATGGTGTCACCTTTGGTATTTGCACACTATCCCCTCCTCATAGACTTACTATTTACTAATCACATAGTAATTTAAAATTAAGCAACTTAAAAATCACTATTTTGACACTTAAAACGATACATGAATGACTATACAAAAGCAACTCAACCTATACATAGAACTGCCTTAATTGAGATTGTGTTTTTCCTCAAAAGGGTTAAATTAAGCTAACATTATGAAAGACCAAAAGTGAATCAAACAGTACCTTTTTCTATATGTATGACACAATTCATAGTATAATGACTTTATTCCAAAACAATGAGTAAATCTTAATCAGATGATTGAATGAATGGAGGTCTATGATGTCTCACTTTTTCTTACCTATTTTAGCAATGTTAGCAGTGATTATTATCGGTTATATCTTTATTAAAATATATTTACGCTAGTCTATCTGTCACTTTTGACTTAGACGCGTTTTTCTTAAAATTTAAAAATCCGCAATCATAAGCTCAAAATGAGTGTTCATGATTGCGGATTTTGTCGTTTGTTTTAAATTAAGCCTTTTTCTTTTATATCTGTTTTACATTTCTTGAATATGTTTTTCTCGTGTTCATTCGATAACCATTGATTTTCATCTTGATCATAGTTATTGACCGGCTCACGGTAATCTTCATTTGCGGATAAGAACTTATTTATGTGCGCAAATGGTTTATGAGCAGTTTGTGCATGTGTATTGGACATGGTTCATCCCTCCATCCAATTCCATCTTATGCTAAATTGTCTCTCCATTCAACTAAAGATTGAATATCTGACTCAGAAATTTTACCTTGTTCTTTAGCCACGTCGATTAATTCGTTGTAGTCACTTAAAGTATAGAACGGAATATCAGCATCTTTGAACATTTGATCCGCTTTAGCAAGACCATACGTAAAGATTGCGACTACACCTAATACTTCAGCGCCAGCTTCTCTTAATGCTTCTGCAGCAACTAATGATGAACCGCCTGTTGAAATTAAGTCTTCAACGACTACGATTTTTTTACCTTTACTTGGTGCACCTTCGATTTGGTTTTGTTTACCATGGCTTTTACTTTTAGAACGTACATAGCTCATTGGCATATCTAATTTTTCAGAGATGAACGCTGCATGAGGAATGCCCGCTGTCGCAGTTCCTGATACAATTTCAGCATCTTTGAAATGTGTTTGAATCAATTCGATTAAACCGTCACGAATCGCGTTACGAACTTCTGGATAACCTAATGTTACTCGGTTATCACAATAAATCGGAGATTTAATCCCTGAACTCCATGTAAATAAATCATTCGGTGATAGTGCAACTGCACCAATATCTAATAATGATTGCGCAATTTGTTTTGACATCTTAACCTAACCAACTTTCTTTAATATGATGATAACTTTCAACCGGATTGTCACTTTGTGTGATTGGACGACCTACTACAATATGTGTAGAGCCCATTTCACGTGCTTTGTCTGGTGTTGTAATACGTTTTTGATCGTCTTGTGCGTAATGTGCTGGACGAATACCTGGTGTTACTTTCAAGAAGTCTGAACCTAATTCTTTTGTCAGTAATTCTGCTTCTAATGGTGAACATACTACGCCATCTAAGCCAGCTTCTTTAGTTAAACGTGCATAGTTTAATACAGCCTCTTCAATTGAAGTTTGGATGTTTTGTTCTTTTTGCAGCATTTCTTCTGTTGTTGATGTTAATTGTGTGACCGCAATAATTTTAGTGTCTTTGTTAACGCTACGTAAGCCTTCAACTGCTTGGCGCATCATTTCAGTACCACCAGCAGCATGAACGTTTACTAAATCTACATTTAAACGTCCTAAACCAGCCATCGCTTGTTTGACTGTATTTGGAATATCATGCAGTTTTAAATCTAAGAAGATTTGGTGGCCGCGTGCTTTAATTTTATTAATTAATTCAGGGCCAGTTTGATAATAAAGTTCCATTCCGATTTTGATGTATAAAGGTTCATCAAATAAATCTAAGAAATTTTCTACTTCTTCAGCCGTCGCAAAGTCTAATGCGATAATCGGTAAAGGTAAATTACGATTTGCCATTATTTAGTCACCTCAAAAGTCCTTTTGTACAATTCATTAATATGGTTTACACCTAAGTCGTCGAGCAATGCTGGCAGTTCATCAATGATTTCTTTACAAACCATTGGATTTTGGAAGTTAGCTGTTCCAACTGCTACCGCATTCGCACCCACTGAAATATAGTCTATAACATCTTGTGCGTTTTGAACACCGCCCATTGCGATAATTGGAATATCTACAGCTTGTCTGACTTGATAAACCATTCGCATTGCGACAGGTTTGATTGCTGGTCCGCTTAAGCCACCGACTGTATTTGCGATAATTGGACGCCCTGTTTTCGCATCAATACGTAAGCCGACTAATGTATTAATCATTGTTAAACCATCCGCATATTGTGCGATTGCTTTAGCCATTGCGACAATATCTGTTACGTTTGGTGAAAGTTTCACGTATACAGGCACTTCAGAAACTGCTTTAACTTTACGTGTCAATTCAGCAGCAACTACTGGATCCACACCAAACTGCATACCGCCTTCTTTCACGTTCGGACAAGAGATATTTAATTCCAACGCTTTCACGTTTGGTGCTTTTGAAATATGCTCAGCCACGTATACATAGTCTTCTTCAGTAGAACCCGCAACGTTTGCGATAATCGGTACATCAAATTGTTCTAACTTCTTAAGTTCATGTTCAATAATGTGATGCACACCAGGGTTTTGTAACCCAATCGCATTAATCATACCGCTATCAGTTTCAGCAACACGCGGTGTTTCATTACCATAACGTGCTTCTTTCGTAGCGGCTTTAATCATAATGGCACCCAGTTCACTTAAGTCATAAAATTGACTGAACTCAGCACCGAAAGCAAAACAACCGCTTGCTGGCATAATCGGGTTCTTTAACTCTAGTCCTGGAATTTCTACATTTAATCGACTCATAGGATGACTGCTCCTTTCTCAAATACAGGTCCATCTGTACAAACTTTGACATAACTTGTTTCAGATTCAGGTGTATGGCAGACACATGCGTAACATGCGCCGATACCGCAACCCATGCGTTCTTCAAGTGATAAGAAACCTTCAACATCTGCTAATTTGTCATGTTCTTTAATGGCTTTTAACATTGGTTTAGGTCCGCATGTATAGTAAATATCATAATCTACCGGCAACTCAGAAATCACATTTGTCACAAAGCCTTTTGCTCCCATTGTGCCATCTTCAGTCACAATGTGCGTTTCACCTAATTGCGCAAACTCATCTGCGTAGAAGACATCTTTTTTACTTCTGAAACCTAAAACATGTACTGTTTCAATACCTTGACGATTCAGTTGTTTAGATAGTTCATATAAAGGAGGAACACCGATACCACCGCCCACAAGAAGCGCTTTACGTTCTGCTTTTTCAACAGGGAAACCATTACCTAAAGGTGCAATAATATCAATCGCATCATTCTCACGCATTTGAGACAGACGTTGTGTCCCAGCACCTTCTGCACGATATAACATCGTAAAGGTTTCAATTTCAGGTTCGATATGACAAATTGAGATCGGACGTCTCAACATATGCAGTGAACCTTCACCTACTTTAATATGAACGAATTGTCCAGGTTGTGTCATTTTGCGTGTCACAGGTCCTTTTACTTTAATTTCAAAAATGCGGTCCGCAATTTCTCGATTGGATACGATAATGTTTTGTTCCACTGTTAAATCCTCCTTTTAATCTTGAATCTATCTTCATTATAGCCACTTTAACTACTTTTACATACTTCTCATTGTGAATGTCATACTCTCAATCACATTCGTTAACGCATTCGCTGTATCTAATGATGTTAAACATGGCACACCATTTTCTACAGACGCACGTCTGATTTGGAAACCATCTCTTTCAATCGTTTTCCCTTTTGTCATAGTGTTAATGACAATTTGTACGTCACCATTTTGAATGCGATTTAATAAATCATCTTCACCGCCGATTTTACCCACTGTTTCAACCGGAATATGATTTTCAGCTAATTTCACAGCTGTACCTGAAGTTGCGAGTACTTTATATCCCACTTCATGTAAACGTTTGGCGATTTTAACCATTTCTTCTTTATCTTTATCACTGACAGTAATTAACACTGTACCATGATCTTTCACTTCCACACCGCTCGCAGTTAAACCTTTGAACAATGCTTTTTCTAAAGTTAAATCTTTACCCATGACTTCACCTGTTGATTTCATTTCAGGTCCAAGCGTAATGTCGACATTTTTCAATTTATTAAAACTGAATACTGGCGCTTTAACATAAACCCCTTCTGAATAAGGTTGAAGTCCTGGTTTGTAACCTAAGTCACTTAGTTTTTCTCCTAAGATGGCACGCATCGCAAGTTGTGCCATTGGAATATCTGTAATCTTACTTAAGAACGGTACTGTACGACTTGATCTTGGGTTCACTTCTAACACATAGACTCCATCATGTGCTAATACGAATTGGATATTGATTAAACCGATAATATCCAAACCTTTCGCAAGTTTCGTTGTATAAGCTTCTAAAGTTTGAATCACTTCATCAGATAACGTTTGAGGCGGATAAACTGCGATAGAGTCGCCTGAGTGCACCCCTGCACGTTCAATATGTTCCATAATACCTGGAATAATCACTGTTTCCCCATCTGAAATCGCATCAACTTCAATTTCTTTACCTGTTAAGTAACGGTCAACAAGTACTGGATGTTCAGGACTCGCTTTTACAGCTTCTCTCATGTAGTTTTCTAACTCTGCATCATTATACACGATTTCCATCGCACGGCCACCTAATACATACGATGGACGTACAACAACTGGATAACCGATTTCTCGCGCATTGTCTAAAGCTTCTGCAGGAGAAGTTGCAGTTTTACCTTTCGGTTGCGGTACAGCGATGGTATTTAAGAGTTCTTCAAACTCTTTTCTATCTTCAGCACGGTTTAAATTCTCTAAAGATGTACCTAAGATTTGCACACCGTGTTTCGCAAGTTTTCCTGCTAAATTGATTGCAGTTTGGCCACCGAATTGAACTACAACACCTTTAGGCTGTTCGAGTTCAATAATGTTCATGACATCTTCTTCAGTTAATGGTTCGAAGTAAAGTTTATCTGAAATTGAAAATTCAGTTGACACTGTTTCAGGGTTGTTGTTGACGATGATTGCTTCATAGTCTGCATTTTGGATTGCCCATACGGCATGAACTGTCGCATAGTCGAATTCAACACCTTGACCGATACGGATCGGACCAGAACCAAGTACAATCACTTTTTCTTTATCTGTTACGATGGATTCATTATCTCTTTCATATGTTCCATAGTAGTACGGTGTCGCAGATTCAAATTCTGCAGCACATGTATCTACCATTTTGTATACTGGTTTTATATCATTTTCATGGCGGAGTCGATAAACATCTTCTTCTTCCATATCAAATCTATGCGCGATGACTTTATCGCTGAAACCATAGTCTTTCGCATATTTAAGATATTCGATATCACCTTTATGTGCTTTTAATTCACGTTCGATATCGATAATATGTTGGAATTTGTTAAGGAAGAAGTAATCGATTTTAGTCATCTCGTGAATTTCTTCGAGTGTTGTACCACGTCGAATCGCTTCACCGATGAAGAAAAGACGTTCATCATCTTGTTGTAAGATACGTTCTTTTATGTAGTCTAAATCGTAACTTTCTCCATTCGGTAATCCTAGATGATGGACACCATATTCTAATGAACGAATGGCTTTTAATAATGATTCTTCATACGTACGGCCGATAGCCATAACTTCACCTGTTGCTTTCATTTGCGTTCCAAGTACACGTTCGCCTTTTTCAAATTTATCAAATGGGAAACGTGGAATTTTAGAAATCACATAGTCTAAAGCTGGTTCAAACGCCGCATAAGATGTGCCTGTGACAGGATTTAACATTTCATCCAATGTTAAACCAACCGCAATTTTAGCTGCTAATTTCGCAATCGGATAACCTGTTGCTTTTGATGCTAAGGCTGATGAACGTGATACACGTGGATTAACTTCAATGATATAGTAATTCATTGAATATGGATCAAGTGCTAATTGTACGTTACAACCACCTTCGATACCTAAAGCACGAATAACTTTTAATGATACGTCACGTAACATTTGATATTCAACATCTGTCAAAGTTTGACTTGGCGCAACAACGATAGAGTCACCTGTATGGATACCAACTGGGTCGATATTTTCCATATTACAAACCACAATGGCGTTATCGTTTTTATCACGCATTACTTCATATTCAATTTCTTTAAATCCTGCGATAGATTTTTCAATCAAACATTGTGTAGCTGGGCTATAATGCAAGCCGTTTGTCACAACTTCTTTTAATTCTTCGTCGTTATGACAAATACCGCCATCTGTACCACCCATTGTAAATGCTGGGCGGACGATTAATGGATATCCCACTTGTTCTTTAAACGCAAAAGCTTGTTCTACGGTGTGGACGATGTCACTTTCAGGAACAGGTACATCTAAGTCATTCATCAAACTTCTAAATAACTCACGGTCTTCTGCTTGTTGAATTGAGCTTAATTTTGTTCCTAATAAACGTACATTGTTCGCTTCTAAAACACCGCTGTCATGAAGTTGAATGGCCATGTTCAAACCTGTTTGTCCACCAAGTGTTGGTAAGAGTGCATCAGGTTGTTCTTTACGGATGATACGTGCGATAAAGTCGTGTGTTAAAGGTTCGATATAAACTTTATCTGCAATTTCTTTGTCAGTCATAATTGTTGCTGGGTTTGAATTGACTAAGATAACGCGGTAACCTTCTTCTTTTAAGGCTAAACACGCTTGTGTACCAGCATAATCAAACTCTGCAGCTTGACCGATGATGATAGGTCCTGAACCAATCACTAAAATGGTTTTAATGTCATTATTTCTAGGCATTGACTGTACGCTCCTTCGCTTTGAATTCTTTCATCATATCAATGAATTGATCGAATAAGTAATTTGAATCAGTAGGTCCTGGGCATGCTTCTGGATGATATTGTACTGAAAAAGCAGGAAGCGTTTTATGTTTTAATCCTTCCACTGTGCCATCATTTAAGGCAATATGTGTGACTTCTAAATCTGTGTGTGCAACTGAAGCTTCATCAATTGCGTAACCATGGTTTTGACTTGTTAAAGCAATTTTTCCCGTTGCTAAGTCTTTAACTGGATGGTTTGCACCACGGTGACCAAACTTCATTTTGAAAGCTTCGGCACCTTGTGATAATGCAAATAGCTGGTGACCTAAACAAATACCGAAGAATGGAATTTTTCCTAAGATACCTTGAATCATTTCCACAGCTTCTGGTACATCTTCAGGATCTCCTGGGCCATTCGATAACATGACACCGTCAGGTGACATGCCAAGAATAATTTCAGCTGGTGTATTGTATGGCACGACAGTTACATTACAACCGAGTGCGTTAAGTTCTCTAACGATATTTTGTTTCTTTCCGAAGTCTACCAATACGACGCTTAAGTCTGAGTCAGTTGATACATAAGGTGTTTTCGTCGATACCATCGGTACTTCGTCACGAGAGAGTTCAAATTGTTTAAGTTCTTCTATGAATGCTGGAATATCTTCAGCGTGGTCTGTAAAACCAGCTTTAAGTACTCCGTGTTCACGTATTTTACGTGTGATACTACGTGTATCTACACCAGAAATACCTGGAATATCATATTGAACTAATACATCGTTGAAAGTCTTTTGTTGACGGAAGTTGCTAGGATGCGTACTCGCTTCTTTTACGACTACGCCACTTAATGTCGGTACTAACGATTCAAAATCATCTCTGTTAATACCGTAATTCCCGATTAAAGGATAAGTGAATGTAATGATTTGACCTGTGTAAGACGGGTCAGAAATTGTTTCTTGATAACCCGTCATTGCTGTGTTGAAGACAATCTCACCTTTAGTCAGATTGTCTGATCCCAGCTTTCTTCCTTCATAAATTGAACCATCTTCAAATACAAGATATCGTTTTTCTAACATTGTTGTTTATTCCTCCTTGAATGCCACTTCTCCAGCTACCATTGTTAATACAGGGTTGCCGTATACTTTATAACCGATGAATGGTGTGTTGCTTGCTTTTGAATGGAAATCTTCTGCTTTGATTTCTCTCTCTTCTTCTAAATCGATTAATGTTAAGTCTGCTGTTTTGCCTTCTTCTAGGATGCCGTATGGCAAGTCAAAGATCTGTGCAGGTTTAATTGTTAAGTAGTCAACTAATTGTTGTAATGACCAATCTCCATTTTTCACAAAGTGTGTGTAAAGTAATGGGAATGCTGTTTCACTGCCGACAATACCGAATGGTGCTTTTGTCATTGGTTGTGCTTTTTCATCAGCTGCATGTGGTGCATGGTCAGTTGCGATACAATCAATTGTGCCGTCTAACAATCCTTCAATCAATGCATCTCTGTCTTCTTTACTTCTTAAAGGAGGATTCATTTTGTACATTGCGTTGTCACCAGGGACATCGTCTTCTGTCATTAATAAGTGGTGCGGTGTCACTTCAGCAGTGACTTTGATACCTGCTGCTTTCGCATCACGGATAGCACGTACACTTTCTTTTGTTGAAACGTGACATACGTGGTAGTGACAATCTGCTGCTTCAGCTAATAATACGTCACGTGCGATTTGTACAGCTTCACAAATGTTTGGAATACCTGGAATACCTAATTCTTTACTGCGTTTCCCCTCGTGCATAGCGCCGCCGTAGATTAAACTGTTATCTTCACAGTGTGCAACCACTGCTTTGTTTAATTTGGCTGCTTGTTGCATTGCTTCATACATTGTGCCGGCTGTTTGTACCCCTACACCGTCATCTGTGAACGCAAATGCGCCGTGCTCAGCTAACCCTTTGAAATCAACTAATTCGCTGCCTGCTTGTCTGATTGTAATTGAAGCGTATGGTAATACACGAACACGTGCGTTATCTTCAATTAATTTGTTAAGTTTTTCTAAATGTTCAACTGTATCTGGTACTGGGCGAGTATTCGGCATTGGACAAACTGTTGTGAATCCACCGCGTGCTGCTGCTTTTGTACCTGTTTCAATTGTTTCTTTATGTTCTCCGCCTGGTTCTCTTAAATGTACGTGTACATCAACTAAGCCAGGTGCTGCGAAGCGACCTTTTGCGTCGATCACTTCAACTTCTGAACCTACTGTGATTTCTGGTGCGATTTCTTTTACTTTGTCGTCTTCTACTAAAATAGAAGCCTCTGTTAATTTACCGTCTTTTAATACTTTTGCATTCTTAATTAGCAACATCGATAAGAACCCCTTTCTGTTGTTCCGCAATAATATGGCTGATGACTGACATACGTAAGAACATGCCGTTTTTCATTTGTTTGAAGATACGTGCTTTTGGCGCTTCTACTAATTCTGTATCAATTTCAACGCCTCTGTTCACTGGTGCTGGGTGCATTACAATTGCGTTTGGTTTCATGCGGTTGTATCTTTCTTTTGTTAAACCGTATTTTTCATGGTATTCATGTGGATCAAAGTTTAATTCTCCGTCATGTCTTTCGTGTTGTACACGTAATAACATCACAATATCCGTTTCTTCGATGACATCATCAATTTTGACATATGGTGCATCTAGAGTATCGTCAATCCATTCATCTGGTGCTGCGAATTTAACGTTAGCACCTAAAGCTGTAAGTGCTTGGTAGTTACTGCGTGCTACACGTGAGTTTTTAATATCTCCGCAGATTAACACGTTCAAGCCTTTGAATTTTTTGTATTCTTCATAGATTGTCATGATGTCAAGTAAGCTTTGTGTTGGGTGTTGACCACTGCCGTCTCCGCCATTAATGACTGGGATGTTTAATCCTTCTAATTCTTTGTAGTAATCATTTTGTGGGTGACGGATAACTAATGCGTCTACACCGATGCTTTCTAAAGTTTTGCATGTGTCATATAATGACTCACCTTTTTTAACAGATGAAGTACTAGTTTCAAATGGAATTTCTTGCATACCTAAGCGACGTTCTGCCATTTCGAAGCTACATTTTGTGCGTGTTGAGTTTTCGAAAAATAAGTTTGCTACGTATGTGTCATTTAATTTATGAACTTTCTTACCTTGTTTATATTCGATTGCTGTTTCGATAAGTGAATAGATTTCTTCATTTGATAAATGTTCCATAGATACTAATTGTTTCATTGTTAATTCCCCCTAAGAATTGGATAAAGTTTATTTATTTGATGTTTCCGGTTTTACTTTAGGTAAAATTAGGTTCAATACGATACCTGAAAGTGCTGCAAGTGCCATACCTTCAACTTTGACGCCGTGAATATCGAACATTAAGTTTCCGATACCCACCACAAGAATAACTGACGCGATTACTAAGTTACGGTTTTCCGAAAAATCTACCTTGCTTTCAACCAGCATTCTTAAGCCGCTTGAAGCGATGATACCGAATAAGAGAATGGATACCCCACCCATAACTGGTGTTGGGATTGATGAAATCAATGCTGTGAACTTACCTACAAATGCCAGGATAATCGCAATGACTGCTGCACCGCCGATAACGTAGATACTGTAAATCTTTGTTATCGCAAGTACGCCGATGTTTTCACCGTATGTTGTACTTGGCGGTCCGCCGATAATACTTGCAAACATTGTAGATACACCGTCACCGATGATTGATCTGTGAAGACCTGGTTTCTCGAAGAAGTTTCTGCCGACAATCTTGTTGATGACCATTTGATGTCCGATGTGCTCACTGACTGTGACGAATACAATCGGAACCATTAAGAGCACCAGTCCGAAGTGGAAGCTTGGATGATAATCTACAAATGGTACATAGATGTGCGGCCAGTCGAACCATGATGCTTTCATCACTGGTTTGAAATCTACGATGCCGAAGATGATGCCTGCGATGTAACCTACAATGATTCCGATTAAGACTGGAATCAGCGAGAAGAACCCTTTCATGTAGCCTTGAACAACTAATGTTGTGATTAACGTGATCATTGCGACAATCAAGTAAGTAACATTGTAACCTTTCATGTCTGCAGTATTTTCAAACATTGCCATGTTGGCAGCTGTTGGCGCAAGACTTAATCCGATAACCATGATGACTGGTCCTACTACAACGGGCGGTAACAAATGCATAAGCCAACCGATTCCGCTTAGTTTGATTAAGATTCCGATGATGACATACATTACACCACTCATGAAGAGTGCCACAAGCATGTCTCCTAAGCTGTGTGTACTTAATCCTGTAATAATCGGTGTGATGAAGGCGAAGCTTGATCCTAAGTACGCTGGAATCATTGATTTTGTAATTAAGATATAAAGCAATGTTCCGATTCCTGATGCAAGCAATGCCGCTGAAATTGGCAAGCCTGTTAGGAATGGTACTAAGACTGTTGCGCCGAACATCGCGAATAGATGTTGTAAGCTGAGGAAGGCCCATTGGCCTGCTTTCGGCTTTTCATTAACATCTAGTACGGGTTTCACCGTTCGCTCAAACATTTGTTCATTTTCCATTTCTCTTTCTTCCTTTCATAAAAAAATCTCTTTACAGCAATCAGCGTGCAAAGAGACATTGTGGGGGAAAGATAAGAAGGTGTTGTCTGTTTGAGATATACGTGTACCTCTTTAGAAGTTGTTTCTTACAAGCTTTATAGCCTCTCGTGCTAGTTTTGTAAGTCGACAACAGTTCTTATCTAACCCTTTGTCAGTCTCTCGTACTGATTTAAAAGGGTAAGCTATTCAATTATAACTGCGTTGCGACCATCTGTTTCGTCTACATAGACTAAAACTTCTTCGTCTTTCGCAGTTGGAATATTTTTACCTACGAAGTCAGCGCGTATTGGTAATTCACGATGTCCGCGATCTACTAATGTCGCTAATCCGATTTTTTGTGGTCGAGAATGTAGTAAGATTGCATCGAGTGACGCACGTACAGTTCGACCTGTATAAAGCACATCATCAATGATGATAACGACTTTGTCTTTAAGGTCTACATCAATGACATAAGACTTCTCAGACATTTTAGGTGTCGGTAACTCTAAATCATCTCGAAATTGCGTAATGTCTAATGTTCCTGTAGGAACACTTACGTCTTCAATTTGTTGAATCTTCGTTTGAATACGTTTCGCTAAAAATTCTCCGCGTGTTTTCACACCAAGCAACACAAGATTTTCAGTACCTTTGTTATACTCTAAAATTTCATGTGCGATACGTGTTAAAGTCCGCTGCATGCCTGCATCATCTAATACAATACGTTCTGTCATTCCCGCACTCACCTTTCCATAAAAAAATCCCATATCTCAATTGAGAGACATGGGACACGAAGAACATGCGAGATTTACTATCTCAACTATTTAAATCAGTAACTGTTTTGTCGGTTACTTTACTAAATTTGTATGGCAATCAGGGTTGGTGAATTGCGTGTTCATACAAAATTACCTCTTAATAAAGTGTTTACTTAGTTACTTTCTCTAGTTTCAACATGTAAATTATCTGCCTTCGGAGCATCTCTGTACTCTCAATTAAAGACTTACGATTTCTTTATTAAACTGTACTAAGTTTAACACAGATAGATGAAAAGTCAAAGGTATTTCCAAAACAAATATAAAGATTTTTCCACTCATACAAACATTATAAATAGTTAAGTTAATCTCCATGGTCAATTCATTCTAAAAGATCACAATTCTAAAACGTCACCCGTGATTGCATCAATAAACTTAGTGTTTTACTTCATTCTAAAAGATCACAATTCTA
>NZ_KV840375.1:13338-13629 GCF_001839185.1 Staphylococcus sp. HMSC65H10
TTACTTCATTCTAAAAGATCACAATTCTAAAACCGTGTTGAGCCTTAGAGCCTCTAGGGTTTAGTTTTACTTCATTCTAAAAGATCACAATTCTAAAACGCTCATTTTATAAACGAATGCGTGGAGAGGTTTTACTTCATTCTAAAAGATCACAATTCTAAAACGCATTAAAGCAAGGACAAGCATATTTCAAGTTTTACTTCATTCTAAAAGATTACAATTCTAAAACCTGTATAATTCCGTCTCATCTGTGATTGGTGTTTTACTTCATTCTAAAAGATCACAATTCTA
>NZ_KV840375.1:13729-90633 GCF_001839185.1 Staphylococcus sp. HMSC65H10
TTACTTCATTCTAAAAGATCACAATTCTAAAACTTCTGTCAGAGATAGGTTTATCTATTACAGTTTTACTTCATTCTAAAAGATCACAATTCTAAAACACATCAAGCAAAACTGATTTACTGCATACGTTTTACTTCATTCTAAAAGATCACAATTCTAAAACTATTGGTTATAATTAATCGTGAAAGGATGTGGTTTTACTTCATTCTAAAAGATCACAATTCTAAAACCTCAAACAACGAGAAATCAAGGTTTTAGAGACCTTTATAATGACAGTAAACTAATATTTGTTCATAAATTGAATGAAGAACTCATCATCAAGATATGGATGTTGGCAAAATTCATGATAAGCTATCATTTTACTTGTCTTATCTATATTAGTTATTGATTCTTTTTCTTTAAACAACAATAACTCTTCTCTTATTTGTTTCGTATTCACGGGTTCTCCATTCGTTTTAATAAGAGCTAATGTATCAGACTCTATAATAAAATAAGGATGGCTCGTAACAATAATACTAAACATATTTAGAGTTTGCAGATATTTTTTAAATGCCTTCATATCCGAAAGCCCTAAATGAGCTTCAGGGAATAACAAAACCAGCACATTTTCTTTTTCTGTTGATGTTAATGTGTCTATAAATAATTTGCGTTGCTCTATCGCATTTAAATCTTCTAAATCATTATGAAAGTCTGGTTTAAACATGCCAAGCAACTTTTTCAAAACAATATTAGAGGAATGAAAGTCAACTTGATAACTTTCATTCTTTATTTCTAATGAGTTTAAAAAACTTTCTATCGTTGACTCTACCTTATTATATAATAAATTAGTCGTTTCTTCGTTAAAAATTTGTTGTTCGAAACGATGATATAATGCTTCCTTGAATATTTTACTATCAAAGAGGTTTATATCACCGCACGGAACAATAATTAAGTTTACTTTATTAGGTAATATTGTTTGATAATCATCTGCTACAAGTCTAACGTTTTCATCATAATTTTTAGATTTAGACTGACTATACTTTATAAGTCCCTCAGTTAAAGCATTCAATTTACTAGTATTCTGAAAAGAAATCACATTTAATCTTTGCTTTGCTATTTCAATCGGTTTATTAAATTCTCCAACTAATTTCATAATTCAAGAATTCTTTCTGTTGTATTTATATCATATTTCGTTCTAGGTTCGCCAACTAGATAGGTCATGTCTGAAAATTGTTTTTCAGTGACAATTAACGATTGCACAATTCCATGTGCAGGTAAGTTTTGTTTAAGCTTACTTATTTGATGGTTTAATGTACCTCTATTTAATATCAATTTACAATAAATTGAATATTGGCTTCTGACATATCCTTCATTCAACAAAAATTTAACAAACTTTCTATATTCACGTCGTTCTCTCGAAGTTTCAACAGGTAAATCAAACATAATAAAAAGTCTCAAGAATCTCATATTACTCCTTTCAAACACTAATTTTTAAAAGTTGAAAATAGGCATTTTTATAAAGTTTACATCTCCACTTTCCAAAAATTTAAAAATCCCATCCAAATATATTTCAATCGCATTGACTAAAAAGTATTTCTTTTTGTTTAACTTAACTTTCTCATTAAACATGTTTAAAATTGCTCTTTTTTCGTCCTTTTCAAATTGATCGTACACATTTTGCAGAACCAAAAAATCTACCAACGGTCTAAAGACTTCCATAAAATCACATGCTAAGTTAAAAGGGTTAAATTCATTTTTATATTTTATGCCAATCTCAGTTAAATAACCTTTACTAACAATAGTTCGTACAAATACAGCTAATAATACTTGATAGCCATAATCCAGTCCTGCATTCACAAATTCATCTGAATTTCTAGAAACACCTGAATCTAATATAATATTGAAATAAGACTTTGCGGCTAGTCCCTCTCTATTTGTACTGTCATTTAATCTGGTTTCTTGAACACAGTTATCAAAGAATGAGGTATCAATATTTCTATAAAAATATTGAATCACTTGTTTTTGTTTAGCAATTTTATTTTTTATAATCCTCTGCCAAAGTAATGATTTATATTCCTTATTCCAGTTCAATTGTTTAGCAATATGCCTAGATTGTTTGTGATGCCCATAAATTGGCACCACAAACGATGAAGGTAAATGTTTTTTATCGCATAAAAGCGTAATAATCTTATTTTCAGACAAGGCATTTAATAAATGTCCAGTAATAGAAACGCTTGGATTTTCTATCACCAAGCATAGAATTTCTTGGAGTGGAATTTTATACAATTCATCAGCTTTTACTATTAAATGATTCATTCTCAAGGACAACTTTGATTCTTTAGTAATTATGACAGTCCTAAAGCTCATTTTTAGACTCCGCTAATTTGTAAATGGATTTAAGTCTTGTCTGCTTTAAACCAGTTATAGAGTTATACATTATCTTTGCTTTATTATTAATATCTATTAACGTATTCGGTGTTTGACTACCCCATCTAATTTTCAGTTTTACTGATCTTTCAGCTGATACTTTAGTCATCTTTAATACTTCCAAGATACATTGGATTAATGCTTCGTTAGATTTATCAGATCCATTAAATTGGTTTCTTATTAATTCAAGTTTTTCATTTCTAGTCTTAGCACCTAGGCTATTTTCATATTCCTGCACTACTTTTTCTGCGAACTGATTATAAACCCCTACTTTTTCTTGTTCTGTCATTTTATTATACGGACTTAAAGCCTGTTTTAGTCTACGTTGCATGTTTATATCAAATTCTAATTGTTTTCCATTAATACGTTCTTTTGCAGAAACAAATAAGAATGGATGTCCATTGACAAGTAGTGCATCGCCCTTATTAATACTAAACAAATATTGTGCTTTTTTAATGTCTAATTTAGGAAATGCTTTTCGAACAATTTTCAATGCACGTGTATTCATATCTACATCAGCATTATTTACATATTCGAATACCGTTTCATTAAATACGCCGTAACCTATTAACTCCTGATCTTTTTTGACATAAATGTAGCTAACTACGATACCACGTTTATTTTTCATTTCTTTATAAACAGCTGTTTTGCTTTTATCGGAGTCATACTGTGCAGTCGTATTTTTAGGAGAAAAAGCACTTTGTTTATAGAATGCACTTTCTGTGCTTTCTACTTTTCTTGAATAATTGAACTTAAAATTATCTAGATCAAATATCAATTTAGAAATCATACCTTCACCATATTCATTAATATAATTTTCCATACGCTTGAATAGGAAGAATTCTCTTTTCTTATTATTCTCAGTAAATTCACCTAATTGTCTCCATTTTTCACGTACTTTTTCCCACTTGAAGTTAAATTCAAATAGATTAACTTTAGGATAAAAGACACGAGCAGCTTGATATACGAAACCATTTAAATACGCATCTACCGCATGATGCCAATCGTTAAGTTGACGAATTTTAGGTATATCAAATTTACGTCTTAATTCAGAAACGACGTTTGCTTTCATAGGCACTACAGTTGTTGATGGATATTCTTCTGTTAAGAAGTCACTTACATGAGAAATAATCTGTCTTGTTTCAACAAGTTGTCTTTGAATAAAACCTTCTTTATCCAAATCATTAAATTCTTTCTTCATTAATTTTGAAAGCTTACTACTGCTAATTAGGTCGTTTTCATATAGCATCTTCCAAAATGGAACAAGTACATGATTATCAAAAATTTCTAGCGGCATTTTATCGCCTGATTTTTTCTGGTTAGCACTTTGTATAACAAGAACTTTATTGTTAATACTATCGTCCTTTACAAATGTTCTCGGTAAAATATGATCTATTTCATAGAGTTGATTATTCGTATCTGACATTAATCTTTCTAAATCTATCGGCTTCTTGGTATACATACATTTACCGTTTTGATGAATATAAAGCCATAATTTAGGATTAGAAAAATCTAAATCAGGATAAGCTTTTAGTTCTTCAAACAAACCTTTGAACTCTTTATTTCGTTTTAGGTTATTCTTTTTAACCAAATCATCCCAAAGTTCGCTACGTGACTTTTGGCGTTTACCTTTTACTTGATCTTCTGTCGCAAATTCAATAATAATTTTCTCTGGTGCACCAAATAAATCGCTAATTTCTCTTACCATTTTTATCGCGTTCCAAATACCCTTTTTAAGTGCAGGAGAAGTTCTTAATTCAGCAACATCTTTATAAGAAATTTTAGCATTTTTTACCTTATTACTATTTTTAATGAAACAATCAAATCCTAATGTTTTATCTGTGATAATTTCCATAAAGTTATTTTCTGTACTATACATCAAATCTATTAAAGAACGACCATTCACTTCTTTAGTTAGTAATTTTTCACTTAGTCTTCCCCATCCAGAATAATTCAGTTTAACAATTTGATTAAGTTGTTTCTCAGTGATATTTGGATACTTTTCACCAATTTTCTGTTTCAATATCGCTTTATCTTCAAAGATTGTAATCCATAAAACTAACTCTTCAATCATCTGTCTTTTGTTTTCAACAGAACCAAAAATAGCTTTCATATCATTATAAGTAGAGAGTTTTGACGCAAATTTAGAATCATTTTGCGTACCAAACACTTTTAATTTTTGACCACTTGTTTTGTTTAAAGTATTTCTATGTTCAGAGTTTTGTAGTAAAGTGATTAAATCTTTATGCGTGACATTCTTTTTCTTTTGGAACAGATTATGATAAATAAATTGTTTAACTTTAGGATCAAGTCTATGGATTCTATGCTTAGGTTCATTTTCTCCCCTAAGTTGCACATTATTAAGTTCATTGAGTACTTCCATCTCTTGGTATAACAGACTGTGTTTAGGTAATACATCTTCTTCTAACAAATAAGTACACTTACTTGTCATACGTCTAATGAATTTTTCAGCACTCTTAGATTTATCAATTACTTTGTCAAAGTTCCATGGTAAAGCTTGTTCATCTAATTTTCGAATCATCCACGCAAAATCAGATTGTCCATTTTTATTAGTGAGCGGACCTACATAGTATGGAATTCTAAATGAAATTAAATTGATAACTTTATCAATCATCTCTTCAGTAATTTCAGTATAATATTTTTGTTGATTTCTAAGTATATTTTCCGCTTCAAACACATTATTTTGATACGGTATACTCGCATTATCCGTCGTATTTTGGACCACTAAGAACTTTTGTTCATCTATTAAATTTAAAACCTCAGTATATTTTTTAGGCACTATCCCTTTTAAGTCCTTCATCAATTTCGCATACTGATCTTTAGGATGAATGAGATATTGATCAAACTTAGATAGCTTCCCGAACGTTTGCGCATCAGGGTTTTCTTGATATGCCCTCATATCTTCTTTACTTGTCACGAAAAACTCATGATATTTATCATACTTATTTTGATAAACGATATCTTTAATTAACTTCAATTGATTTTTGAAAATCTTATAATCTCTCACTTTGGCTGCAGAGATACTTGTTGCACCTTTTAATATTCTGTCTAACATAATACCCATAAAGAACGTATTAGCCGACTCAATAAAATTCAGTTGTTCGTCTGTAAGAAACTCTGATAAATTTTCATAATAATCATCAGATAACGAAATTGCATCACTACCTGTAGCACTTTCTTTTATATCTTCTGCATTTTCCATATTTTCAAATAAAATACTTTGCTTAAATTTAAGGCCAACTAACATTTTAAATAGCTCTGCATGAGTTTTTGACACATTTCTCTTTAATTCTTTAGATTTATCATTTCTTGTTAACTGATCATCTTTTAAAGTATCAACAATCACGTTAATATCTTTATTTGAAATAGAGTCTTCATATGGATTAATACTTTGATATTGTTCTAACAGCTCTGATAGTTGTGCTTCATTATCAATAGTTTTTCCTTTATCAAAACTTAAATTATTAAATAAGAAATGGCCACGGTACTTAACTAAGTGGTAAAGTGCTAAAAAAATTAATTCTGGTTCAAATTTCTTTTCGGGATGGTTCTGAATGTCTTGTTGTAAATGATAAATCGTAGGATAAGTTTTAGGATTCTTCCCTAAAGTTTTTAAGACTTCAGATAAACTGCGATGTTTAAAATCCTCATTTGAATTTTTCCATTTATGCAAGTTTAATAATTGGTAAAAATTAGGATTCTTTACTAATGGTGCTAAAACTTCCTGTAATAATCCAAGACGTTTAATTCTTCTATTTTTACGTCTTCTACTTGTTCTAAATCCACGCCTTTCAGCTGCTGTATCCGCACCTTCAAATGTAAGCACACCTATCGCATCTTTATCATGGTATTTTAAAATATTAAAATCTAAATCCATACAAGCATAACCAATACTTGCTGTTCCAATGTCTAAGCTAAGAATATATGGGTTTGTTTTCTTCATGTCATCACCTGTTGTCGTAATAATTTATATAAATTATCTCAAAATTCTTTTATTTTATAAAGTCCTATGTTAAGATGTAATAGAAGTTTACTTCATTCTAAAAGATCACAAATAAGTTAAAACAAGCTTAAAGCGAAAATGTAGCTTAAATGCTAACGTCTTACTGTGTCAGTAAGACTTTTTTTATGCAAAAAATCCCTTGAAACGAACACTTTCATTTCAAGGAATTTTCTATTAGATATTAAGTTTACTTTTATTTACGCATCTCTTGTGCGAATATCTTCAAGGATTTCCTCAAAGTAATCTGGAAGAGGTGCTTTTCTTTCGATGTATTCACCAGTTACTGGATGTGTGAAGCCGATGACACCTGCATGTAAGGCTTGACCACCAATGTCCATTGTTTTTTTCGGTCCGTATTTTGGATCGCCAACTAATGGATAACCGATGTATTTCATGTGTACACGAATTTGGTGTGTACGTCCTGTTTCAAGTTCACATTCTACTAATGTGTAATTGTTAAAGTGTTCTAACACATTAAAGTGTGTAATCGCATCTTTACCGTCATCAACAACATCCATAGCTTGACGGTCTACTTTATTACGGCCGATTGGCGCATCGATTGTGCCGTAGTCATGTGGAATATTACCATGAACTAATGCCGTATATTTACGCGTTACAGTTTTGTCCATTAACTGTTCCACTAAACCTCTATGCGCAATATCGTTTTTCGCAACCATTAATAAACCTGACGTATCTTTATCGATACGGTGGACAATCCCGGGTCTGATTTCACCATTAATACCGCTTAAATCTTTGATTTGGTACATTAAGCCATTTACAAGTGTTCCACTGTAATGACCTGGTGAGGGATGCACAACCATACCTTTAGGCTTATAAACAATTGCCACATCTTCATCTTCATAATAAATATCTAAGTCCAAATTTTCAGGTTGAATATCCGCTTCAACCGTCTCCTTCTCCGTCACTTGAACTTGATCATTCTTCTTCATTTTATAATTCGCCTTCACAACTTTTTGATTCACTTCAACTAAGCCTTCTTTAATCCAATCTTGGATTTGGCTACGTGACCAATCAGAGTTTTGTTCAGGCAAGAATTTATCTATACGTTGGCCAACGTGTTCATCTTCTGTAATCTGAAAATCAAATTGAGTCATTTCAACACTCCTTTACTTCACTTTATTTTTCTTCGAATCAAACAACAACAAAATCAAAATTAAAATGACACCTACAGTCAAACTAGAATCCGCAACATTAAAGATTGGGAAATCATAACCGAAAATATACGTATCAATAAAATCGACCACTTCACCATTTTTCATACGATCGATGAAATTACCTAACGCACCAGCAAATAATAAACTGATTGCCATCTGCATCCAGAAATGACCTCTTGCTTCTTTAACGTAGAAATAAGTAAGTAACCCTAATACAATAATCGTAACTAAAAAGAAAAAGCCCATCTTGCCGCTGAGTATTCCCCAAGCAGCGCCTGTATTACGGTGAGAGGTGATGTTTAAAAATCCTGGAATGACTGAATATGAGTCGCCTACTGACATTGTTTTAACAATATATGCTTTAGTAAATTGGTCTAAAATCAGTACCGCTAAGGTCACAAATAACGTGGCACCGATGAAATATGATTTTCTCATGTCTTCCTCCTTGAAGCAGCCAGCTCATCTATTGTGTTATCACAATGATGCATACTGACCTTTCACTTCTTCATAACAACATTGTATATTATAACAAATTGCCAGTAGAACAGATACTAAAATTATCAATTAAGCTTCTTTAGTATCTTGTGTCTTTGGATTCTCTTTTGGATGAATATAATGATAATTTTGAACTTGTTGTGGTTGAATCGTACGTGAAGTCACTTTATGAGGCGCAACGTAATTCATTTCAGTCACATATAATGAACCATCGTCATTCACATGTTCAATGTATGCGACATGACCTTCTTCACCTCTTGGTGATTGTAAGAGTGATGAAGCTTTAGGTTGTTGATTCACTGTGTAACCCGCTTCTTCAGCTTTGTCTGCCCAGTACTTCGCATCTCCCCAACTTTTGCCGATCATATTACCGTCGTCTTTGACCTTCTCAAACACATAATCCGTACATTCTCCATCATCGTACGGATTAAATGCCATAGGATCAGGTTTCATCTGTTCTATATAATGTTCAATCTCATCTTGATGGTCGACTGCCACATATGTTGCTCCACCAAGGACGACCAACATAACACCTGCTGAAATTAGTTTTTTCAATGATTATCAAACTCCTAGATAATTAAATCGAAATGCGATACCGTCCGGTCCTTTTAACCAAGTATGTGTCGTCTCTGGATAATGGAAATCTACTAATGTTAAACCATACGTATCATCATTTTCCATCCGCTGCATACTAGACATCCAATGATTGACAGCTAAAGTATGATGATAACCGTTTGATGACATAAAGAGCGATGATTTATTCACAAAAGAAGATTCTTCTAATCCAAAGTGTGCTAAGTAATAATCTTTCACTTCAGAAATACGTACCGTCTTCAAATGTAAATTACCAATCATACTGTCATCTGGAATACCTTGCCATCCATCACGTGAACGTAAGTTCATTAGTTTAGAGGCATATAAATGTCTTGTATCCATAATCACACGGTTCTCTTTATCAAAATCCCAAGTTTCTTCCGGTTGGTCCGCATAAAATTCAAAGCCATTACCTTCAGGGTCTGTAAAATATAATGACGTACTGACATTATGTTCCGCACCATTTAACGGGATTTCATGTTCCGTTAAGTGTGCCATTAAATCCGCTAAATGCGCGTGCGAACCTAAGCGAATACCGATATGAAATAATCCTGCTTCTGATACTAATGGCTCTCTGCCATCATCTATTTGATGTAAGGTAATGCGATGTTTTGAATCTCCTACTTCATATTGAATAGAAGTATACGTTTCATTAATCACATTAAATCCTAATATCTCTTCATAAAAGTGTTTTAAGTTTTCTTTATCTCTCACATTTAACGTCACACCATTGACGTAATGTTTTTCTCCTAATTGACGCAATGCCGTCGCTCCTTTCTGTCTATTTTCATTGACGTTCCATAAGCGTATTACTCATTATACCGAGTTTTCGACTCAATTACTCAGGATTGGCTCACAGTCTATACATTGAAAAAAGCACTCTGAGGGTTAGTCAGAGTGCTTCATTTTTACTTTAAGCTTTATTTTAACAATGTGTGACTTATAAAGTTTCTACAACTGCTTGGCAACGTGGACATAAGTGATCTAAGCCGTTTGCTGAACCAAGTTCAGTGCTGTAGTTCCAGCATCTTTCACATTTTTCACCGTCAGCGTGAACAACTTTGATATCGCCGTGATAGTATTCAGTACCATCTTCAACTTTATCTTCTACTTCCACTTGAGATACGATGAATAATTGTTGTAAGTTTTCAAAGTCTTTTAAGAAGCTAGTCGCATCGAAGTGTTCATTGCTTCCGATGATCACTTTCGCTTCTAATGATTTACCGATAACTTTGTCGTTACGTGCACTTTCTAAAGCACGGTTCACATCGTCACGCAATTTCATGAATGTGTTCCATTTTTCAAGTAATGCTGTGTCTGGTTCAACCACTTTAGGCATATTTGCTAAATGTACACTTTCTTCTTCTACGTGAGGGATATATGACCAAACTTCTTCAGCTGTATGCGCTAAGATTGGTGCTAATAATTTAGTCATGTCGACTAAGATTTGGTAAAGTACTGTCTGCATACTACGACGTTTTGGTGAATCTTGTTTTTCGATATACAAGATATCTTTTCCGTAATCTAAGTAGAAGTTACTTAATTCAACGTTGATGAAGTTTTGAACTTCTTGATAGATGTTTAAGTAGTCGAAGTTATCGTAGTGTTTGATGATATTTGCTGTGAATTCACGTAAACGATTTAATAAATAACGATCGACTTCTAATAAGTCCGCTTCATCCAAAGCATCTGTGCTTGGATTAAAGTCATTAACGTTACCTAACATGAAACGTAATGTGTTACGGATTTTACGGTAAACATCCGCAGTTTGTTTTAAGATTTCATCAGAAATACGTACGTCAGATAAGTAGTCTACACTGCTCACCCATAGACGTGCGATATCTGCACCTTTTTGTTTTACGATTTGATCAGGAACGATAACGTTACCTAATGATTTACTCATTTTCTTACCTTCTCCGTCCATTACGAAACCATGTGAAAGTAAGAATTTATATGGTGATTGGCCACGTGTCGCAACTGAAGTTGTGATAGAAGAGTTGAACCAACCACGATATTGGTCACTACCTTCTAAGTAAAGGTCAGCTGGGAATGACAATTCCGGACGTGTTTCTAATACACCACGGTGTGATGAACCTGAGTCGAACCATACGTCCATGATGTCTTCTTCTTTTGTGAATTCACCATTTGGACTGCCTGGATGTGTGAAGCCTTCAGGTAATAAGTCTTTCGCTTCACGGTCGAACCATACATTTGAACCATATTTTTCAAATAAGTTCGCTACATGATAGATGACTTCTTTATCCATGATGATGTCGCCATTTTCAGCGTAGAAGACTGGAAGTGGTACACCCCATACACGTTGACGTGAGATAACCCATTCGCCACGGTCACGGATCATGTTATAGATACGTGTTTTACCCCAGTCGACTTTGAAGTGTGTTTCTTCAATTGCGTCTAAGATATCTTGACGTACTTTACTGATTGAAGCGAACCATTGTGGTGTCGCACGGAAGATAACCGGTTTTTTCGTACGCCAGTCATGTGGGTAACTATGTGTGATGAATTGTAATTTTAATAAAGAACCATTTTCTTTAAGTAAGTCTGTGACAGCTTTATTTGCTTTGTCGTAGAACATACCTTCGAATTGGCCGCCTTCTTCAGTGAAGACCCCTTTATCATCTAATGGGCTGATAACAGGTAAACCATATTTTTGTCCGACAATATAGTCATCTTCCCCGTGTCCAGGTGCTGTATGAACCGCACCAGTACCAGCGTCAGTTGTAACGTGTAAGCCGTTGATAACTAATGATACACGATCAACGAATGGATGTTGTGTTTCAACATATTCTAATTCTTTACCTGTGAATGTTTTTTCAAGTTCGATTGCGTCTTTATCCCAATCTAATGCTTCAGCAACTTCTTCTACTAAGTCAGTACCTACAACATATTTTTCACCATTCACTTTATATTGACCATATTTCAATTCTGGGTGAACTGTGATCGCAACGTTTGAAGGTAATGTCCAAGGTGTAGTTGTCCAGATAATGAATTTCGCATCTTCATCTACAACACCTTTGCCGTCTTTAACGTCAAATGCCACATAGATAGATGGTGAACGTTTATCATGATATTCGATTTCCGCTTCAGCTAATGATGATTCACTTGATGGTGACCAGTAAACTGGTTTTTTACCTTTATAGATTAAACCACGGTCAGCCATTTCACCGAATAAACGGATTTGTGCTGCTTCATATTCAGGTTTTAATGTGATGTATGGATCGTTGAAGTCACCATTCACACCTAAACGTTTGAAGTCTTTCTTTTGAATATCGATTTGTTCTAAAGCGAATTCCTTACATAATTCACGGAATTCAGATACAGGCATTTCTTTACGCTTAACACCTTTTTTTGTTAATGCTTGTTCAATTGGTAAACCATGCGTATCCCAACCAGGAACATAAGGTGAATAGTAACCTTGCATTGATTTATAACGTACGATAAAGTCTTTTAAAATTTTATTTAAGGCATGTCCCATGTGTAAGTTACCGTTCGCATACGGTGGGCCATCATGTAAAATATAAGTTTCATTCCCCTTATTTTTTTCTAAGATTTTATGGTATAAATCTTGTTCGTCCCATTGTTTTTGGATTTCTGGTTCTTTCTTTGGTAATCCCCCTCGCATTGGGAAGTCTGTTTTCGGCATCAATAGCGTTTCTTTGTAGTTCATTAATTTTCACTCCTTAAAATATAAAAAAGAACTCTAAGTTCAATTAACAGGGACGATTAACCGCGGTACCACCCTGATTAACTCAACTTAGAGTTCTCTTCATTCTTACCTATATGATTGGATAAAACAGTGATATAAGAATTAAACATATATTAGGCTCGCACCATCCCTAACTCGCTGTTATGTTGATATGTTCACTTAATTCTTACGCGTCTGTTTTACAAATTTCAATTATTATTTTTGTTCTTTATCTGCTTCGTTTTGTGCTGGTGTGCCGTCTTGTGCTTCAGCTTGTTGCGCTTGCGCTTGTTGTTTCTCTTGTTCAGTCACATCATTTTGATGTAAATGTTGGAAGTTTTCTTCTGTGACTTGTTGTGCATCTAAGTCATAGTTTAATAAGTAATCCCAATCATCATTCTTCAATAAATCTAACTGAGCTTCCACTAACATGCGGAAACGAGAACGGAAAATCTTAGATTGACGTTTCATATCTTCTGTTTGGAAAGATAAACGTCTTGCTTTTTCCACACCGTCATTCACAATACGATCTGCTTCAGCTTTTGCTTTCGCAATAATCGCTTCTGCTTCTTTTGTCGCAGCCATTTTTGTTTCTTGGCTTGCTGATTGTGCTTGAACTAAAGCGTCACTTACTGATTGTTGTACTTCTTTGTACGCTTTTAAGTTGTTTTCTTTTTCTTCTACAACTGTTTCAAGTTGTTTTTTCTGTTCTTTTAAATGTTCAATTTCTTGACTGAGTTGGCTTAAATAATCAGCGACTTCAGTGGGTTCAAGGCCATTCTTAATTCTAGAAAATTCTTTGTTTTTAATTTCATTCGGTGTAAAAGACATCTTATATTGTCCTCCTTAATCATACACTATTTGAATAAAGTTTCATATACTATGCGCAGTTTGTCTTTCTTTGTTTTATGACCGATTTCAGTCACTCTCGCACGGCCATGTCCTTGTATCGACAGCAAATCTCCAGGTTCTAGTTGGAAATCTGGACGTTCAATAATTGTATGATTCACTTTGATACGTTTCTTTTCAATATATTGTTTCGCAATTGAACGTGATTTACGAATCATTTCCTTCAACACAACATCTAAGCGCATTGCGCTGACCGTTGCTTGATGGAGCGTCCAATCCTCTTTTGATTGTATCATATCTTCTAGTGGTACTTCATGCAGTTTGACCGGTACACCCTTGATTCGCTTTAATTCCAACATTATATACGATTTAATATTCTTTGTCAAAATAAACTGAATTTTATCGCCTACAATAATATCACCGAGTTGATCGCGTTCAATACTGAGTGACATCAACGTTCCAAGCACATTACGATGATCAATTGACGCAAACTTTTCAGGATACTCTAAATCAAACAGCACCAGCTCAAAATCTTCTTCAGTCGGTTCAAAGTAATCTGGCGCAATCACTGCACGCTTACGTTCACTAGATGGACTGCCGCCATTAAATGAAACCTGTAAATCATCGAAACTATTGACGATGACCTCTAAAATATATTGTGCTCTTGGATCTAGAAAGTGTGTTAACACCGGCGCATAATTGCGTTCTGCTTGTTGTACTTTATCCATCAACATAGTGATGATAGGTTGTTCTTCTCTTCTAAAGTGTTGATATATATCTATGTGAATTCACCCCTGACAAAAGAAAAAGGCAGCCTGATTCCAATGAAATTCGGCATACCTTTCATGATTTATTAAACTAATTGTTGCAGAATCAGTACGAATATCGCATGTAAGCCTCTTTGGAAGAATATCAACACAAAGATAGCGGCTAAACTTGAGATATCAATCATACCGATTGGCGGGATAATTTTACGAAATGGTGCTAAAAACGGTTCGTAAATCTTACGTAGGAAACGTCCAAATGCAGAACCTTGCGCATTCGGTATCCATGACATAAAGAAGTATAAAATCATACCCCAGTAATACACTGTCAACAATATCTCTATCGCATTAAATAAGAGCGCTAAAACATTAACTAAACTCATAGCTGGTTACCTCATTCATAATCAAATTCAGACGTATCAATATCTTCTGTAATACTGCCAGCGACTTCTACGTTATCTGGTGTACATAAGAAAATATCATTACCGACACGTTGGATGTCTCCGCCGATTGCGTATACTGTTCCGCTTAAGAAATCAATAATACGTTTCGCAGAAACATTGTCAATACGTTGTAAATTGACGAGTGTCGCACGTCTATTCTTCAACTCATCCGCAATATCTTGCGTATCTGAGAAGACACGTGGCTCGAATAAACACATTTTTGAACTTTCGTGCAAGTTCCCAGCGTTCATATTGACTACATTTCTTGAAGGGTCATTGTTTGTGTGATTAGCCATTTGATACTTCCTTTCATTGGAAGACGTCTGCAATCGATTGCTTTGTGTTTGACGTTTAGGGACAGTCTTAATTGCTCGCTGTCTTTCATTATAGTAATTATTATTATTTGTTGATTGCGTTTGCTGCGCTGTTGTAGTAGCTTGTGTTTGAGGTTCTGGTTCAGCTTGTGCAGTATTTTTTGTAGGTTGCTGACGATCAGCAACTTCCTCTTCTTCTTCTATGACAAAAAAATTGTTAAATAGGTCTTTTAAAGCCAATTGGCTCACTCCTCTTTCCCTACTAGTTTAGTACCGATTCGTATGAAGGTTGCGCCTTCTTCTGCAGCAATTTCATAATCATTACTCATGCCCATAGATAATTCAGTGCATGGCGCATAATCTAATTGTTTTGCTTGAATTTCATCACGTTTATGTCTTAGTGTTTCAAAAATCTGTCTAATTTCTGCTTCATCTTCTGTATAAGGTGCCATTGTCATCAGACCCACGACTTGAATGTTCTCATATTGTTCAAGTAATTCGATAAATGCATCTACTTCTTCTAAAGCAAGACCATGTTTACTTTCTTCTTCAGAAACATTCACTTGAACAAAACATTTAACGACATGTGATGCGCGTTTATTGATTTCTTTCGCTAAACTTTTACGGTCTAATGCATGTAAGTAATCAATGTCATCAATGACTTCTTTGACTTTACGTGATTGCAATGTACCGATAAAGTGCATTACCACGTCATCTGGCAATGCTTCTCGCTTAGCTTGGAAACCTTCCAAACGATTTTCCCCAAAATGTCTGATGCCAGCATCATATGCTTCTTTAGCTCGCTCTATTGTAACATATTTTGTTACAGCAATCACGTTCGGTCTGGTGTCACGATGGACTTTCTCAAGACTTTTCGTAATATGTTCGTTGATTTGTTCTAGATTTTGTTTCACATTCATTCCAATTACTCCTTACTTCTTACTGTCCGATAAATGCCAACATACGGCCAGTCTTACTTTTTTCTACCCTATATGAAAAGAATAAGTCCAAATTCTCAGAAGTCGCATAATCTGTTACGTCAATATTTTCACTCGGTACACCTGCTTGGATGAGTAATTGACGATTCGCTTCTTTTAAATCGATGCCATGACGATCTTCGCCACGTGTGTCAATAAATGTTGATGCATCAACAGGTAAGGCTTCAAATTGCGCTTTAATGTCATCATTAATTTCATAACTATTTGAAGTCGCAGGACCTATCACAACTTGCAGGTCTTTCAAATCAAAAATGATATGTTCTAAAATTTCTTCTGAAATACGGCCAACTGTACCTTTCCAACCTGCATGTGCTAATGCAATAAAATGATGTTTTGGACTATAGAAATAAACAGGTACACAATCGGCATAGCACATCGTTAATAATACATCTGAATCATATGAGTACATACCATCTACTCCATGCAAAGCATCTGTTAATGTATCAATGTTTGTATTCGCGTCATCTGTTGTCACTTCAACGACATTTGTGCCATGTGTTTGAATCGGGAAGATCCATTGTTTTCTATCATAACCAATGGCATCAGCAATGATACGTTGATGGGCATGTACATTTTCAGCAGCATCATCGATATATAATGCCATATTAAACGCGTTTTCTGGATACGGACTCTGTCCACCTTCTCTGGTAGTGAATCCTAAAGTAATCCCTTCTGATTTCGCACCAGTATGTTCTAAATAATGTGGTTGTTTGCTAAAATTCTCTGGCATAATAATCTCTCCTATTTATAGATTGATGCCTTTTAAACTAGGTTGTTAATTTAATAGTAAAGCTAATTGCGCTTATATTCAAATATATAAAAAGTGTCATCAGATCAATCGATCTGATGACACTTTAGATTATTGTTCTCACTAGACCACTCGATGACCTGTTGCATCTAATCTTGCGTGATAATATGGTTGATTGCTCAATGCAAACTTTATAGAAAGAGATTAACGTCTAGTTCTTCTTGAACGTCTTTCTTCTCTGTTTCTGATGAAGCTTGGAATATCATCTTCTTTAGTAGTGTGTGTTCTTGATTCGCTTGATGATTCAGAACTATGAGATCTTGGCGCATGACCGATACCTTCGTCGCTTGAAGCACTTGTGCTTGTTGCGCTAGATCCGAAACCTGTATTAGATTGTTTACGTGCATGAGTTGCTGGTTTGTCTTCGAAACCAGTCGCAATTACAGTAACTACGATTTCATCTTGTAATTCAGGGTTGATAACAGTACCGAAGATCATGTTTACATCTTCATCTGCTGCATCTTGTACAATGTCAGCCGCTTCTTGCGCTTCGAATAAAGATAATGATTCTCCGCCTGTAATGTTCATTAGGACACCTTGTGCACCAACGATTGATGTTTCAAGTAATGGAGAAGAAATAGCTTTTTTAGCTGCTTCAACTGCACGGTTTTCACCAGAAGAAACACCGATACCCATTAATGCAGAACCTTGGTTAGACATGATTGTCTTAACGTCTGCAAAGTCAAGGTTTACTTCACCAGATACTGCGATTAAGTCTGAGATACCTTGTACACCTTGGCGTAATACGTTATCCGCTTCTTTGAACGCTTCCATCATTGGCGTAGATTTGTCAACGATGTCTAATAAGCGGTCGTTTGGAATTACGATTAATGTATCAACAGCTGCTTTCATTGATTCTACCCCTGCAGCAGCTTGAGTTTGACGTTTACGTCCTTCGAAACTGAATGGGCGAGTTACAACACCAACTGTTAATGCACCCATTTCTTTCGCGATCTTAGCAACAACTGGTGCAGCACCTGTACCAGTACCGCCACCCATACCAGCAGTTACGAATACCATATCAGCACCTTGGATAGCGTCTTCGATTTGCTCGCGAGATTCTTCTGCAGCTTTTTTACCAATTTCTGGGTTCGCGCCAGCACCTAAACCACGTGTTAATTTTTCACCGATTTGGATTCTGGACTCAGCTTTAGATAAGTTTAATGCTTGACCGTCAGTGTTGATTGAAATAAATTCAACATTGTTCATTCCGTGGTCAATCATTCGGTTAACAGCGTTGTTACCTCCGCCGCCGACACCAATGACTTTTAACGTCGCTAAATGATTAAATCCTTGTTCAAATTCTAACATTTAAATTTCCTCCTAGTTTTAATGGGCAATCAATCAAATAGAGATTTCAATAATTTTTTAAATTTACTTTCTTCTTGTTTCTCATGAGATTGGTCTGAGTTATAATCAGTTTCTTGCTTAGTATTGTGTGTTTCTGGTGTTTCAGAAACTTCGTCTGTTTCAATTGATTCACCTGAAGCAGGTGTTTCATGAGTCGGTTTAGCTTGTTTTTTCTTGAACCAGTCGAAACCGCTTGCTTTTTCAGTATGCGGCTTAGGTTCTGACTCGATTACTTCCTCTTCAAATTCTTCATTATCATGATTACTAATTGTAACATAATCTAATAATTCATCAAAAGTGATACTGCTAGAAATCGTTGAAATTGCAGATGAGAATTCAGGTTTTCTGATTCCCATTTGTGAAGGTGTATGTATTCTTACCTTCTCATTAACCATATCTTGCAATAATTCACGAACACCTAACAAGTTTGCTGAACCGCCTGTTACCACAAATCCGCCGTTGACTTTCGTCAATCCTAATTCTTGCAGTAAATCAAAGACATTGAAGAAGATTTCTTCTACACGTGCTTCGATAATATCTGCTAAATCTTTTTGCGTGAATTGTGCATCTTCATCACTATCGATTTGTTCAACAGAGAAAACATCTTGATCTGATGCTGAGTTATAGAATGCATGACCATATTGATGTTTCACTTTTTCTGCTGTCGCATAAGATGTATTAAGGCCTTGCGCAACATCATCAGTGATATCACGTCCGCCCATTTCGAATGAATCAGCGTCAACTAACTCGCCGCGTTCGAAGAATGCTACTTGCGTTAAATCTTGGCCAATGTCAATCACACATGCGCCTAACTCTTTCTCAGTCGGTGTCAAGATTGAGCCATAGTTGTATGCATCAGAATAAACATCTAATACATCCACACCGCAAGCTTCTACACATTTAATCAAGTTAACAAGAATTGATTTTTGAATCGCAATAACACCTGATTCAACTTTTAATGAATGTCTTGCAATCAATTCTTTCGGATCAGAAACTTCGTTGTCGCCATCTACGATGAAACGAATTGGGAATGTATCCACCACTTCAGTTTCTTCAACGTCGTTTTTATCTCTGATGCCTTCTAACACAGTTTCAATGTGTCTTCCGTTTATTTCAGTATCTTCATAAAATTCGATTTCATTGGTTTCATCATAAACTTCAGTAGCGACAATCGGCAATTTCAAGAATACTTCTTTAATATCAACGCCTGACGCGATTGAAGCTTTCTTAATTGTATCTTTAACAGCTTGTTTAGCTAAATCGAAATCATCGATCAAGCCATTCTTAATTCCGCTTGTATAGGTTTGTCCTGTACCTATCACATTAATTCCATTATGAAATTTTTCGCCTACTATTGTTTTTACACTAGATGAACCAATATCTACACTTACATAGTAATGTTCCCCCATAGATAGGCACCTCCTGACAATTTCTTTAAAAAATACACTATAGTTAGTTTACAATACGTTTCTATGGTTGTGAACTATAAACACATGATATTCAAGACTTTTTTAATTATTTGTACTACTTTCTTTCTGAGAATTATCTTTTGTTGTCTTATCGTCTTTCATTTGGTCATTAATTTTGTTCAAAGTATTCTGCAATTCATCTTTCGCTTTATCTTCCATTGCTGTACCTTCTTTCAATTTCACACTGCTGTCTGATGATGTTGATGAAGAAGATTTGTATGGAATAAATGAAGCACCGACATATAAATCAATATAACCTGATTTTTTCAGTTCACCAGAGTCATCACGTTCTAGTGCGCTGACCATTTCAGGATAATATTTTAATTTATCGGCAATCGTGCGTATATTGCCGATGACTTGAATGCCATCTTTCATATACAATCTGATTTTATTGCGGTTGTCTTTATCATCCGCATATTCTACTTCAGAAATTGATTGTCTGATTTCTGTCGGTATTTCCGATAAAGCTTGAATCATTTTATCGCGTCGTGATTCACTAAAACCTGATATCACTGGCGCATCATTCGGTACTTGTCCTTTATAATCTTTTAAAATATGATCATTTGAAAGCACTGGATGATATTTGCCCTTATCTTCTAACAATCCGACCAATTGATACTCAGAAACATTCACCTCTAAATTATTCGGCAATTTTCTCTTGATCTGTACGTCTTTAACGAAAGGATTTTCTTTCATTTTGTTGATGGCTTTCCCTTTGCCGAACATGTAGATTTTAGTATCTCTCTTTAAATCCAAAGCTTGTTTCGCTTCTTTATCAGAAAGATAATGGTTGCCTTTAACCTCTACATGGTCAATATTACTAATTGGCGTGAACATATACAATACTATCAGAATAATTAACGCTATGAGTGTTCCAAATATTATAAGTTGAACGCGCCGCTGTTTTGCTCTGCGTTTTCGGCGTTTTTCTTTTAAGTACTCTGAATCAATTTTTCGTACTTTGTCTGCCATCCATCATCACCCTCCTACTTCGAAGGGAGATGTGAACGAAAACTGTCGATGAAAACATCTCCTCGTTCTTCAAAAGTATTGTATTGATCCCAACTTGCACATGCTGGTGATAATAAGACCACATCATTTGGTTCAATAATATCTTGGACTTTCTCCACTGCGTCTTTAACATCTGTTGCACGTACCACATACTTGCCTTGGCTTTCACCAAGCTTCGTCAACTTATCTTGTGTTTCACCAAAGGTCAACATCACACGCACATTCTTCATGTATGGAATCAATTCATCAAATCCATTTCCGCGATCTAACCCGCCGCACAACCAAATGATCGGTTGTTCGAATGAATTCAACGCAAATTGCGTTGCTAAAGTATTCGTTGCTTTCGAGTCATTATAATATTTGTTCGTTTTGTTCGAACCAATATATTGCAGACGGTGTTTGATACCTGAGAATGTTGTTAGCGTGTGAATGACCGCATCAATAGAAACACCTGCTAACATTGCTGCAAGTACAGCAGCTAAAATGTTTTCTAAGTTATGTTCACCAGGAAGCACAATATCATCTTTATGAATAATACGTAAACCATTCAAGACGATATATCCGTCTTTCATATAAATGCCGTTAACTTCTTGATTTGTAGAGAAATAATATGTTTTGGCTTTTAAGCCTTCTGTTTCAATCAAATGACGCTGACTGTAATTACAAATCAAGTAGTCATCTTCAGTTTGATTTTTATAAATACGTCGTTTCGCATCACGATAGTTTTCTAAAGTACCGTGATAATCTAAGTGCGCTGAATAGATATTCGTAATAATCGCAATATGTGGACGATACGTATCGATACCAAGCAATTGGAAAGATGACAACTCAGTAATTAAGTAATCTTCAGCTTTTGCTTCTTGTGCAACTTTAGATGCTACAAAACCGATATTGCCTGAAAGCAGACCTTTTTGTCTGCTATTGTCGAACATATCGCCAATTAACGAAGTCGTTGTTGTTTTACCATTTGTCCCAGTTACCGCAATAATCGGTGCTTCTGAAATCAAATAACTCAATTCGACTTCCGTTAAAATTTTCAAACCACGCTTTTCTGCTTCTTCAATCAATGGCACAGTATAGGGAATACCTGGATTTTTAACAATGATTGGATAGTCATCCAATAAAGATAATGGATGATGTCCCCCGATGACAGTTAAACCCATTTCTTTTAAATCTTTCGCATGCGGATCTTTGGAAAGGTCCCCGCCATCATTGACAGTAACTTCTGCACCAAGATGGTGTAGTAATTTAGCCGCTTCATATCCGCTTTTCGCTAATCCAACTACTAATACATGTTTTCCTTCTAATCCTTTATATTTAAGCATTGATTAATGCACTCCAATCCATAAACCTATCAAGCCTGTGATGAGTCCTGTAATCCAAAATACTGTCACAACTTTCCATTCATTCCAGCCGCATAATTCAAAGTGATGATGTAACGGACTCATCTTGAATATACGTTTGCCTGTCAATTTGAATGAAGCGACTTGTAAAATAACTGATAATGTTTCAGCAACAAATACAAATCCGATGAACAATAATGAAATTTCCGCGTTTAACATAATTGATACAGTTGCGATGATACCACCTAAAGCTAAGCTGCCTGTGTCTCCCATGAATACTTTTGCTGGGTTGACGTTATAGAATAAGAAACCAAGCAATGCGAAGACCATAATAATACAGAATGTACCTACTGCATGATTACCAAGCATAAAGCTCATAATCGCATACATAGAAAATGCAATGATAGATAAACCTGTCGCTAAACCATCTAAACCATCTGTTAAGTTGACCGCGTTAGAGAAGCCGACTTGCCAGAAGACAATGAAGACGACATAAACGACAGAAAGCGGAATTTGTACTGTTGTAAACGGAATGTGAATGCCTGTCGCAAAATGAATCATGTTAAATGTATCACTCAAGATAAAGAAGATAACCGCAATCGCAATTTGTGCTAAGAATTTTTGCTTACTTGTTAATCCTTGGTTATTCTTCTTCACGACAATGATGTAGTCATCGATAAAGCCGATTAAACCAAAACCGACTGTCACAAATAACAATAGAATAAACGGATTCGGATTATCTGAGAAGATAATCGCAATTAATGTTGCGACGATAATACTGATTAAGAACGTTAATCCACCCATCGTCGGTGTACCTGTTTTCTTCATGTGGCTTTTCGGGCCTTCTTCACGGATACTCTGTCCAAACTTCATCCTTTTTAATGTTGGAATCAGTATGGGTACTAATACTGCTGTAACTAAAAATGCGACAATTGCTAAAACATAAACCATATTGTTCTCCTTGTGTATCTTAATTTAATTTTATATGTAAGATGAGGGATGGATACCAAATGTATCCATCACCTCTTGATGCTAATCTGCTTGTGGTGCGGACAATTTCACTTCTACTTCTTTTTTATCTTTCAACGACGTATTCGGGCTGATAGATTGTTCAGAAACAAAGCCATTACCTTTCATTTTAACACGAATTCCTGTTAATGATTCGAAAGCTAAGACATCATCTTTACTCCAATCTTTCATATCAGGCATTGTCATGTCACCATCTGTTTTCATAAAGACTTTACTGTGCAGTAATGTCTTTTCATCAGCTTGCGGTAATTGCTGTGCAACCGTATCGCCTTCACCGATGACTACTGGTTTCAAGTCTTTGTTTTTCACAGCTTCTTCAGCTTGATCCACAGTTTCGCCTGAAACATTTGGCACTTTGCCGAATGAATCTTTAGTTGCTTTTTCATTATCTTTACCGACATTTAAATACTTCAATGTATTTTCCATAATTGGATTAAATGCCGAGCTGACATTCATTTCATAAGCTTCTTGTTTATTTTTCTGAGCTAAGCTCATCCCAGCATAAACAATAATTTCAGGATTTTTGCTTGGCGCATGTCCGATAAAGCTTGAGAAGTATGGATAAGGACCTTTAACGTAACCGCCGTTTTCAGGGTCAGCTACTTGGGCAGTACCTGTTTTACCACCAATACGATACCCTTTGACTCTGAAGTTTTGCGCATGACTTTTCTTGCTGTTAACAACTAAGTCCAATTCTTTTTTCACTTTGTTCGCGGTATCTTCAGTAATTGGTTTGCCCGCAAATTCTTTCTCACCTTTATATAGTGTATCGTTTTTAACCGGATTGTCTATACTACTTACGAACCAAGGTTTAACCATATTCCCTTTATTAAAGAATGCAGTTTGTGCTTGCAGCATTTGGATAGGAGTGACTGTTGTAGATTGTCCGAATGCTGTTGTTTTTTGTTGTAATTCATTATCCCAAGCAATACCGCCCGCTGCTTCACCATCGAACATACCGCCTGTTGGTTTACCGAAACCGAATTTCTCATACCATGATTTCATCTTGTCAGATCCAACCATATCTTGAAGCTGCATCATCAAGGTGTTAGATGAATAAGTGAAACCAAGACTCATTGGAATTTTACCCCAACCTGTATTGTTCCAGTCAGAGATTTCAGAACCCATGATATCTCGATGACCTGATTTATATTCCTTATCTGGTTTGAACTTACCTTCTTGAATCGCTGCGGCTAAACCATACGTCTTGAAGGTAGAACCCGGTTCATACGTATTTTGATATAGGTCATTCGCCCACTTCTTACCGAAGTCTTTTCCTGTTTCAGGGTTGAATGTCGGACGTTGACTGAAGGCTAAGATTTCACCTGTATGTGCATCCATAACTACCGCAAAGGCATCTTTTGGTGCGAAACGATCATCTAACTTATTCAAGGCTTCCTCTACAAAGACTTGGATGTTTGAGTCAATCGTTAAATGCACATCATCTCCACGTTGCGGTGCTACTTCTTGTTTAGAATTTGGTGCGATATAGCCCCAAATATCATGTACATAAGATAACATCCCACGCTTACCGGATAAATAGCTGTCGAAGATTTTTTCAACACCCATGGCACCTTTTAATTCTCCATTATCTGGATTCTTTTGTGCCATTCCAATTAAGTGAGAAGCAAAGTTTCCATTAGGATAGAAACGTTCTGTTTCAGGATATAACGCAACACCAGGCAATTTCATTTTTTCGATTTTGTCTTTTTGTTGGTACGTTAAGTTGCTGCCCTTACGGCCGAACTCAACTTGGAACGCTTTTTTGTTATCTAACATTTTTTCAATTTCTTTAGGTTCCATATCGATGACAGTTGCGAGCTTCTTAGCCGTTTCTTTCTTATCAACCACATGACGTGGTTTGTCTGAACCTTCATCAGCTTTCTTACTGACAACTGCTGTCAGTTTAAAGCGTTCAACGTCTTCTGCGAGGACTTTGCCATTACGGTCATAAATCTTTCCTCGTTCTGGTTGTTGTTGTGTTTGAACTAAATATTTTTCATTGGCTTTCATCACTAAGTTTTGTCCTGAAGAATGCCCCGTCAACATGACAAAGGCATACCTTAAAACCAATAGAAAAAAGAGCAGTCCGAACAAGCTGACGAGGAGGACTGCCCCTATTTTATTTTTTTTAATTTTAATTTTTCGCTTCGGCATTATTACGCACTACCTTTACATTATCGTTCTTTAAGCTCATGCCTTGTTTTTGAGCTTTATCGTAAATGCGTTCATAAGAAGAGTTCTTTTTGATTTCTGATTTTAATGCGCTGTTCTGACTTGATTGTTGTTCGATTTTATAATCTAAATCAGCAATTTTACCCTTAGTATCATAAGCATCCATTTTTAATGAAAGTATATAAATACTGATCATTGCAATCACTGCGACTAAAGATATGTATAATACCTTCTCAAATTTAGTGAGTTGTACGACAACCTTGCGCTTAACTTTCTTAGTCGGCGATGGATTGACTTCTGGGTTTTGTCTGGCGGGTTCATATTGTTCGGTATAAGGTTCATAGATTCTTTCTACAGCCATAGCAGTTTGTCACTCTCCTATCATTTTAAAATCTCTGCTACACGCAATTTCGCACTGCGAGCGCGGTTATTTTCTGCTAAATCATCATCGGTTGCTGTAATCGGTTTGCGGTTAACACGTTTTAGTTTCGGTGTATATTCCTCTGGAATAATAGGTAAACCACGGGGAACTTCAGGGCCTTTTTCATATTCTTGGAAGATTTGTTTGCATAAACGGTCTTCCAACGAATGGAAAGTAATCACTGAAATGCGTCCGTGTACTTTGACTCTTTCAATTGCTTGCTCTAATGAGTCCTCGAAAGCTTTCAATTCATCATTTACAGCAATTCTGATAGCTTGGAAGACACGCTTCGCAGGATGCCCGCCTTTACGTCTTGCTTTAGCAGGAATACCTTCTTTAATAACGTCAACCAGCTGTAAAGTTGTTTCAATGGGTTCATGTTCTCTTGTTTTTTCAATTCTTCTGGCAATCTGTTTAGAGAATTTCTCTTCACCATAACGATAGAAGATTCTGACTAAACTTTCATAAGGCCAGTCATTCACAACTTCATAAGCTGATAAAGGTTGTGCCTGGTCCATACGCATATCTAATCTAGCATCTTGGTGATAACTGAATCCTCGCTCCGGCACGTCTAACTGTGGGCTTGAAACGCCTAAGTCATAATAAATGCCGTCTACTTTGTCAATGTTCAAATCATCAAGGATTTGATTGATTTCTCTGAAATTACTGTGCACAAAAGTGACACGATCTAAGTGGTCCTTTAAGACCTCTTTCGCATTTTCAATTGCTGTCATATCTTGGTCTATCGCAATCAAATGTCCTTTGTCATTGAGTTGATTTAATAAATAAAGGGCATGGCCTGCTCCACCAAGTGTACAGTCTACATACACACCATCTTCTTTTATATTTAATTCGTCAATGGTTTCTTTTAACATGACACTTACGTGATGAAACACTTTCATTCCTCCATTTAAAAATCAAAGTCTATCAAATCTTCAGCGATATCTTCAAAACTGTCTTCAGATTCTTCATAGAAAGCGTTCCATGTAGATCTGTCCCAAATTTCGATGCGGCTAGAAACACCGATCACTGTACATTCTTTAGTTAAATTAGCGTACTCCCTTAAATTTTTAGGGATATTAATACGCCCTTGTTTATCAAGTTCCACTTCAACAGCACCTGAGAAGAACATACGCATAAACTTACGTGCGTCTCGTTTTGTCATCGGTAATGACTTCATTTTCTCCTCAATATTCTGCCATTCTTCCATAGTGTAACCGAACAAACATTTATCAAGGCCTCTGGTAATAATAAAACGTTCATTCAATTCGTATCTGAATTTAGATGGTACAATCATGCGTCCTTTTGCGTCTAATTGGTGTTCGTACTCACCCATGAACATTTATATCACCTCACCTTATTTATAATTTACCACAACTCACCACTATCCTCCACTATTTATGTGAACATATCGAAAAAAATTCATTTTTAGCATAAAAATAGCCCGTGCTTAAGACTGCGAGCACGGGCTAAACCCTTGATTCCCTAAGGTTTGATAATAATTTGATTTAAAGTGTAACGAAGTGGTGGATAGGTGGAGGGACTAAACACATCCATCCCAAAATCATTCATAATTTGTAGCGCATTCCAGATTCTTTCTTGAAGACCGCCCATTGGGTGGAGGGCATCGTTAATTTCTCTAAAATGTTTCATGCTGATCGCATTTTCCCTCTCGATATTATGGAAATAACGTTTTCTAAGATAATCATACTGCGTATGATGAATTTGATTATTTTTAATCACTAAATTCTTATTATCTTCATTATCTTTTACTTCAGCTAATAACTGCTTATAGACTTCTTGCTGATTCTCTTGAAGCGCGTCTAATTGTTCTAGGAAATTATCAGATGCATGCGCTCTGATAAACTTATCTTTCTCATCATCAATACCATTGGTAATCACATCTTCAGTATTAATTTCATAGCGATTCAATAGTTTTTCAACGCGTGGTGTTAAATAAGTTATTTTCATACGTGGCAAGACAATCGGCATGTCTACATCTAAGACATCAAATGCACCTTTTAATTCTGCCCAGTATTTAATTTCACTTGGACCACCGATAAAGCTGAGCGTATTGAACAACCACTCTTCCATAATCGGTCGTGTCACCACGTTGTTTGAAAAACGTTCAGGTTCTTGTTCTAAGATTTCAAATAATTCCGCTTCTGTATACCCAGTTTGAGACTTACTTGTATAGAACTTACCATCTTCAAAAGTCAATAATTGACGCATGTCTTCTTCATGTAAGAATAGATGCACATTCGTGTCAGTTTGAATCATCTGACTGAACCCTGCTTCTACTGTACGTGCTTGTTGTTGTCTAAAGGCATTATCTACCGCTTCATGTTGTTTCAACATTTCTTTTAATATCGGTTGTTCAAGCTGACGCAATTTCGGTTCTTGCGCATCAATGAATAGTACACCGTAATCTTTGAAGACTGTGTGTAATAACGCTTTGAAAATATCCGTCCACGTTTCATATTTTTGAATTAGAGACAACATCGTCTCATGCAGTACTTTCGTATGTTCTGTTTCTTGAAGCTGCCCCATAAATTGATCTAATGCTTCAATTAAAGCTTCCTTATCAGGCGTATAGCGTGAAACGTTACTTTCAGGCGGTGTCATAGTATGATACTTTACCTTCTGCAACATCGCTTTTTTTGGATTAAAGACATACGTGTGATTCACTTCATCGAAGTCGTGGTCCTCTCCGGCTATCCAAAAGACCGGCACCACTTCTTTTTGATATTCATCTTCTACTTGAAGACTTAAATTAACAATCGATAATATTTTATGAAAAGTATACAGCGGTCCCCCGAACAACCCTGCTTGTTGTCCACCGATGACTACTTTAGCTCCTCGACTTAATTTATCAATACTCTCTCTTTGTTGATCAGATAAATCTAAATCTGACATATATTCACCTATAATAGAAGCTAATGCTTTCTCCCTACCGTTGCTTGGCTTGTTTAAAGCTTCTTTAAAGCTTTCAGGAGACATCGCATCATATTGGTAAAATGAATTAAGCACTGAATCGCTTGATTTTAATTTTGTCAGAAACTGATCATTCTCATTGATATTTGCGGTTAAACAATCCATACACTTTTCTCCTTAACTACTGTGTTTTCTCAATCATAGTATAATGTCTATTTCTATATAACACAATTTAACGGCTTATCGTATTCAATGCGTGTAAGCGCTATTTAATATATAATATACTTAAGAAAACAAAAGGGGGAGAAATAAAATGGGCAACATAAAACACTTAGATATTAACTATAAGACGGATGAATTGTTTGAGAACTTTAGAGAAACAAGTAATCCTAACCTCGCCTTTATTGATGAATTTGCGGGTGAAATGATTGACGCAAGTTCAGAATCACCATTTTACGGCATTTTTGTCGGGGAGAAAATTGCAGCGAGAATGGCGTTATATGAAAATGGCGAAGTTGAAGAACAATACTTCCCTGACTACGATCATTACTTAGTATTATGGAAACTTGAAGTATTACCTAATTATCAATCAAGAGGACTGGGCACAGAATTAGTAAACTTTGCGAAAGAAAAACACTTACCAATTAAAGCTATCGCAAGAAACCAATCTAAAGATTTCTTTATCAGACATGGTTTCAAAGATGTCGAAGCAAAGAACCCAGAAGGTTATGATGTATTGATTTGGGAACCAGGCCACTAAGATACACAAACAACCTTGGCATTTAATAAAAATCACTATTAAAACATAAAAATACGGTCTTGCATGTGGTGATGCAAGGCCGTATTTCTATTATAAAATCGATTTGATTTCATTTAAGTTTTTAATTTCATAGTCTGGCTGAATCTGCGTTGTATTTTCTTTACCTCTATAGTTAAACCAGCATGTCGCAACACCTGCATTAATACCACCTTGGATATCAGATGTTAGCGAATCACCGATAATCAATGTACGCTCACGATCCGCATCTATACGGTCAAATACATAATCAAAGAATTCCGGCATCGGTTTTTGGAAACCTGTCACTTCTGAAATAAAAATATCATTAATCATCGATTCAAGCGGTGTTTGGGTCAGTCTGCGTAATTGCGTATCTTCAACACCATTCGTCACGATATAAAGCTTCGCATGATCTGCCATATATTGAATGGCATCTAAAGTATCAGGAAAATACTTTACCGGTGCTGTCGCAAGACCATCGCGGAACATCACATCCGCTTCATGTCCATTTACCTGCATCCCAAAACGATTAAAATAATTAATAAAACGCTCAGTCAGTACTTCTTCTTTTGTTAACTTATTCTCTTGAAACGCTTCCCAATGCGCTTGATTCACTTCTTTAAATAACGCTAAATTTTGATATGTCGGATCAAGTTGATATTCTTTGGCTAAATGAAAGAATGCTTGGTCTTCTGCATCATGAAAGTCCACAATCGTATCATCAAAATCTAACAGTATCGTTTCATACTTCATTGTTTCACCCCCATTATTCCTCATGGTAGTTGAATTTATAATATCTTGCAATAGCACTATACGTCTCTTACAAGATTTAAGCAATTAACCCATCCAACATTTAATTGTGAAACTATATTTTGTTAGATATACTAAAGAATATAAACAAACATCACTCACCTATTTGGGTATGGGAGGATAAAAATATGACCTTCACCGCGACTACCTTTTTAACTTTATGGCTGCTATTCACACTTATCTTTATTATTTTTTTATTCTTTACATTAAACGCTTTAGGTAAACAAGCTCGATACAAATTCAAATTGACTATTACATTGAGTTCTTTATTGTTAGGTCTCATTTGTTTTGTGGGTATTTTCACGGATCAATCACTCTACAAAAACATCAATACAAAGTTTTCTTTCAAAGATAAACTGTCCTTCTTAGACAAAAGAGATAAACCAAAACCTGCACCTCAACCAAAACAAGACACAAGTCAAAATCAAGATACAGAACACCACTATTCTCGTGATGAGATAAAATCTAAAGGATACGAATATGAACATGACTATTTCCCGGTCGATTTTAAACCTACAACTGCTTCAGGCAAAACGATCAAATCAAAAGCTGAAGCATTAAAAGTAGGCCAAGACATTGAGCCTGGATATTACCGTATTACTCCTACCAGCAAATCGTCGTCTGGAATTATCACAATGAAAAACCCTTTTGATAAGGAAGCAGAGAGTCAATTCCTTTCAAAAACTTCTGGTCCCTCTTCATTTACAACGTATCTTGTCGAAGGTCACACGCTCGTATTGAATGAAAAAGAAAAAGCAAATCACACTGAATATATCATCGCACCAGAAAAACATAAGATGCGCACAAGTCTCACACCCGGTACTTATATCGTCGGTACCGATGTTAAACCTGGTAAGTATAAAATCAAATCAGATAACAGCGGGAACTTTATCGTGACAAGCAATAAAAAAGATGGTCCTAAATATAATGAAATCTTAAAAAAGAACTTCACCAAGTCTGTTTCACTCGATAAAGGAGACATTATTTATATTAAAGGACGTCCTATAGTGAAACTCTCACCCCAATAGCTCATTTGCCTATCGTTTATACCTGGCGTATAATTAAGTTCGCATGTATTTAAATCACCCTTAGACTATAATCAATGGATTAAGGGTAAATACATTATAAGAGATGTATTAATGTTTAAAGGGAGTTGAATTCAATGAATCCACGTTTAAAACGCGCGTATCAGTCATACATTGAGAAGTTTGGTGAACAACCACCAAAACCTTATATGAGTACTTTAAGTGAATACGAACAAGAAGAAGTCATCAACCAACGTATCAGAACAAACACAAAATTCTCTGATGATAAGTACTATAAAAAAATACCAGTGAGATAAATTCGATCTATTAAAAAGATGTACCTTAGTTGGTGCATCTTTTTTTAAAATATACTCATATCAATTAGGAGGTATTAAGATGGAACAATTAGGATTTCGAGAAAGCTTCATTGAAGGAAGCATTCTTGCAGAACTTGATAAAAAACAGAAAAAACAATGGAAAGAATTGAGTATTGAAGATAAGCGCCACTTTATAAAGCTTTACAAGGAAATCTTTAAATTTAATAAAGAAAAGTTTTATCAAGACTTGGAACATATATTTCAAGAAAGAGGAATTTTAGGTGAGGAAAAGACACCAGAACAAATACAACATGATAAATTGATTGATTTCTTTAGAACACAAGGTATACCTAATCCAACCGAAACAACAATAGAAGCATTTAAGTTCCAACAAATTTTCGCTAATTTCGATAACTTCTATCATGTAATGGGACAATTCACTTTCAATATAGAGAAACAAGCACAATTTAACTACTACATGTCTCAACAAAAGCAAAATTTTATACACATCGCGCAAAGAGACAAGATAATCAAACAAAATGATGAAATCATAGAATTACTTAAAAAAATTGCTGATAAATAAGAAAAAACCCATAACCACAAAGGTTACAGGCTTTAAATGACGTCCTGGGAGGGATTCGAACCCCCGACCGATGGCTTAGAAGGCCATTGCTCTATCCAGCTGAGCTACCAGGACATAATTTTTTAACACAAGAATTATTATATCTAATTAAAGTATTTAAATCAATACCATTCATAATAATTTCTGTTATGATTTTTCACTTTAGAAGTTGTATTGCACTTATCATGACAAGTATATCACTTTTCTCAAGTAGAGAACAGTTAGGAATGCCTAAGTGTCAAGAATCTGTCAGATATACCACGGGTATGCATAGAACATTGTGAGTTAAGGAATTTAGCCCAATTAGATAAAAGATGATTGTATAGTAGAGATATCAAAGGTTGGTATTCCACTTAACCTTAAACAATACAAATATTGAGGTGACAATCATGGAAGGTTTATTCAACGCAATCCAAGCTACAATTGAAGCAGCTCAAAACGGCCAAAACTTAGAATTAGGTAAAAACATCGTAGACATCATCACAAACGGTGCTAGCATTGTAAGTAAACTCTTTGGTATCTAATATAAAGCCAAACATTTACCATATTGTTTTAGCGAGAAGATCTAATAAGGTCTTCTCTTTTTTGTGTTCGAATTTATGGATTACTTTTCTCACGACCTTAATCTAAGCACCCTCCTACTATTTTATTGTAAAATAGTTATACACTTTAACTGATGGAGGTGGCGATGTGGATCAAGAAGAAGAATTGAAACGTTTAAAAACAGAAAATGAATTACTTGTCATGAAATTAAGACTTAAAGAAAAGTATATTAAAGAATTAGAAGCTGAATTAAAACAACGCAAAAGATTGCCGATTCATTATATAAAATCACAAACACTTGCGGACCACTTTGTCACACTCAAAATTGAAACAACCGGTTTAAGCTCTGATTTTCATGATGCTTTTCAAATCGCACTCGTCGAATTTAAAAATGGTCAAATGATAAACCAATATATGAAATACTTTCGACCTACACGCTTATTAACAAGAAAAGTGATACAAATGACAGGTGTTACGAATGAGTTCTTAGAAGACAAAGATTTTATTGAAAAAGAAGATATAGAAGCCATTCGTACATTTATTGGAGATAAACAAATCGTAGCGCATGCGGCAACTTTCTCTATGAAATTCCTATTACGTTATTTCGACGACTTTAATATAGATATGCCTGAATATACTGTACTAGATACACTCCCTCTTGCGAGAAAGTTAGTGAAAGATACACCTAATCATAAATTCGACACTTTAAAGACATACTTTAACTTAGAAAACTATGAATCTGAAGATGCTTTAACCGATGCGATAGTAACAGGTCAACTTGCTTTGAAGCTAAATAAACTAAAACAATAAAGAGAGACTACATTTATGAATATCAATTTCTTACCTGCTTTGAAATCATTTGTCGCTAAAATGAACCAAGAACTGCTAGTACTCTATTTATCATCGAAGGATCAACGCACACCATTGACCGTTAAAATACTTGCAGTCTGTATCGTTGCTTATGCATTAAGTCCGATTGATTTGATTCCTGATTTCATCCCTGTTTTAGGTTATCTAGATGATATTATTATTGTGCCATTAGGTATTGCCTTGTGCTTAAAATTAATACCTGAACCTATTCTTCAAGATAATCGTCGAAAAGCATCAGAACTCAATAAAAATATCCTTTCACACAATTGGTATGCGGGTGTTTTGATTATCATCTTGTGGATAATTGTTATCAGTGTGATTGGATATTTTATTCTCAAAAACTTTTTCTGGTAATTATCATACCTTTAACAAAAATAAGCATCCATGTCCGTTTTATTAAGACATGGATGCTTATTTCAGCTTTTATCTATTATTTTCTTTTATTGTTTTGAATGATCTTGTCCGTGCAACATCCAACGTACATTATATTTATCTGTAAATGAACCCATTTTACCGCCCCAGAATTGTTCTGCTAGTGGCATATCTACATGGACAGATTCATCATCTTTTACTTTGTCATATAAAGCTTCTACACGTTTTGCATCCGCTTCATCATTAATATCATAATCAATTAATAAAGAAATACCTTCGTTGATTTGAACATCTTTACCGAACGCATCTGATGCGTATAATGTCACACCCGCAATGGTAAATTCAGAATGCATTGTTTTATTGTCCGCTTCTTCTTCACTCACACCAAAGTTTTCAGCTTGTGATGGATCAACAGCTAAACGTTGAATATCAGTTGCGCCAAAAACCTCTTCATAATATTTTAATGCCTCTTTAGTATTGTTAAACGCTAAATATGGATATAATTGAGTCATAATCAATCCCCTTTTTATTTAATGTACTGCATTCTAATCATACCTTTTATTTGTAGTTTCAAACAACAAATAAGCGGAGATATGATGATAAGTTAAAAAAAGAAACTCGAGGTGTTAAAATGATTCAACGTTTAGACGAAGTCATGTTATATGTGAATGACCAAGAAACAGCCAAAGCTTTTTGGACAGAAAAATTAGGTTTCACTGTTTCATCCGATACAGAACAACATGGTATGCGTACTATTGTACTGCGACCATCAAGTGACGCACAAACAGCCATTGTCCTCCACAACAAGCAAAAGATACAATCATTAGATTTAGGCATTAGTACAGAAACACCTTCTTTAATGTTTGCGACAGAAGATATTGAACAACTCTATCAAGATTATCAAGACAAAGACAACACAGTCGGTGATTTAGTCGACATGCCTCAAGGCAGAGTCTTCAACTTTGCGGATGATGAAAATAATTATTTCGCAGTCAAACAAATCTAATAAAAAAGATGCTGGAGAATGAAAATTTTCACCCTTCAGCATCATTATTTTTAGTTATTTTTCAATTTTAACCGTTTACTTTAAATTCAACTGTTTCAATAATGTCATGATTTCTATTTCTGAAATTCAATGTGACATTTTGAAAGTCTACTAAAAGTTCAGCATAAGTTTCTTCCATCATACTTCTTGATTGTGAAATACTGCCTGGATTAATCACATGTACCCCTTCTATTTCTTCATAACGAGCAATATGTGTATGTCCATAAAAGGCTAACTGACAATTTTCTTCTTTAGCTTTTTCAGCTAGAAGTTGACGTGTCGTATTCACTCTGTATAAATGTCCATGTGTATAGAAAGCACGCAAACCTTCATCACTGATGACATTTTCATTTGGAAACTCTGGATAGAAATCACAGTTACCTTTAACGCGATGGTATAAACTTAATTCTGTATCATCATATTGGAACTCTGAATCACCTAAATGCAACGCAACATCAACTTGGTCATAGTGGTTCACCACTTCAAATAAAATACCAGACTCTGTGTGGTTGTCACTTACAATAATCCAACGTCTCAAATTTGATCACCCTTTAAATAAGCTTTTAATTTATCAATTGCTTGACGTCTATGGCTGATTTCACCTTTTTCTTGATCCGTTAATTGTGCCATTGTTTTATGCATTCTTGGTACATAGAATATCGGATCATAACCGAAACCATGTTCACCTAATTTTTCCATTGTAATTACACCGCTGACTGTGCCTTCAAATGTCACAGTTTCTTCGCCTGGTGCACTCATGCTGATGACACAAACGAATTCTGCCGTACGGTGGCGGCTGTTACCTTTTAATTTCTCTAATAACTTTTCAATATTCGCATTATCATCTTTATCTTCTCCAGCATAACGCGCTGAATAAATACCAGGTTCCCCATTTAACGCATCCACTGTTAAGCCGCTGTCGTCTGCGATGACACGTTTGCCTAACGCTTGAGCTGCTGCCTCAGATTTTAATTTTGCATTTTCTTCAAATGTTGTCCCTGTTTCTTCGACATCAAAGTCTGAAATTAATTCACTGATACCAATCACATTGTATTCAGGAAAGATGACTTTAAAGTCGTTGATTTTTCCTTTGTTGTTTGTCGCAATTACTAAATCTTCCATGTCCTTCACCTCAATATTAATCCACTTTCACATGTGTTACTTCAACATTATCTATTTTTAACCATTGTCCAATGATGTATTGGATATGTTTTGTATCCCCTGTCGCAAAGAAGCGATGTTTCGGATGTGGGGTATAATGCGCATGTTCATGACTGAACGTCAATAACGCACTGACCTCACGTGCTGTTTCTAAACCAGATGATATCACAGTTTTATTACCACCGAAATAATCATAAATCGGTTGGAAGAGTAACGGATAATGCGTACATCCTAAAATTACCGTATCAGCATCATTATTTCTATATTGTTTTAACGTCTGATGAATCACAATATTTGTTGCGACGGGATCATGATAACGCATTTGTTCCACTAAAGGTACAAAATCCGGACATGCAACTCCTGTGACTTCAACATGCGGATTAATCGCTTGTATATGTTTTGTATAAGCTTCTGATTTAATTGTCCCTTCAGTACCCAACACCATTACTTTATTATTTTGTGTCGTCATAATCGCAGTACGCGAGCCAGGTTCAATTACACCGATTACCGGAATCGGTAATAAGGCTTTCAACGTATCTAATGCGACAGCCGTTGCGGTATTACATGCGATAACCAACATTTTAATATCATATTCCATTAATTTATTCGCAAGCTGTACCGTGAAATCACATACTTGCTTGCCATCTCTTGGTCCATATGGACATCTGGCGCTATCACCAAGATAATAGATCGTTTCATTTGGCAGCTGACGTATTATTTCTTTGGCTACAGTGAGGCCGCCGACTCCTGAGTCAATTACTCCGATGGGTTTATTCATGTCTTTTTCATCCTCACACTAAAGCATTCTTAGACTATATTTTATCATAACCCTGAATTAGATTGCATGAATGGTTATTTGGTTTCACGAGACAAAATGTAGACGAAAACGCTTTAAAGATTAAAAGCTTCAGAATAATGTACCTCTCCACTCATATTCATTAGCACATTTTCCTTCAATTCCAAAATCATTAAATAAGGTTCCATCTCTTTCATTGGTCCAAAAATATGATAAGCCGCAGCCAGTTCAAACCCGAACTTCTGGTAATAAGTTGGGTCACCTAAAACTACAACTGATTGATAACCTAGTTGTCTTGCGGTTTCTAATGCTGTTTCAACCAACTTCGTTCCTACGCCTTGTCTTTGATAATTCGGCGCTACACTTAATGGTGCAAGCGCTAATGACGGCGTTTCAAACCCAATAGTAATCTTAGACATCATAATATGACCGATAATCTCCTCTTGTTCTGATAGAGCGACCAAAGAGAGTTCAGGTACATAAGCGGTACTTTTTCTTAAACGTTGGACTAATAGATGTTCCGTCTGATCACTCATCTCAACAGTATCAAAAGCTGCTTGAATCAATCGTTCTATAGCTTGTTCATCATTTGATTGTTCTGTTCTGATTTTCATCTTCGACTTCCTTTCTTCCACTAAAAAAGAGGCTAGGAGTCGCACTCCTGCCTCTTGATTTATTATCAAATTATTGTACTTGGTGGTCAGAACCAAAGAATGATTTGAACATGTAGAATGAAGTTTCTCTGTTCAACGCTGCGATTGAAGTTGTTAAAGGAATACCTTTAGGACAAGCATTCACACAGTTTTGTGAGTTACCGCATTCTTGAAGTCCGCCGCCGCCCATTAAAGCGTCTAAGCGTTCGTCTTTAGTCATTGAACCTGTTGGATGCAAGTTGAATAAACGTACTTGTGAAATTGCTTGTGCCCCTACGAATTCGTTTTTACTTGTTACGTTAGGACAAACTTCTAAACACACACCGCATGTCATACATTTAGATAATTCATACGCTGTTTGACGTTTTTTCTCAGGCATACGTGGTCCAGGACCTAAGTCATACGTACCGTCAATCGGTACCCATGCTTTCATACGTTTTAAGTTATCGAACATACGAGAACGATCAACTTGTAAGTCACGTACGATTGGGAATGTGCTCATTGGTTCTAAACGGATAGGTTGTTCTAATTGGTCTACAATCGCTGAACATGCTTGACGTGCATGACCATTGATAACCATTGAACAAGCACCGCAAACTTCCTCTAAACAGTTCATGTCCCATGTTACTGGCGCAACTTTTTCCCCTTTTGTATTATACGGATTACGTCTGATTTCCATCAAACAAGCAATCACGTTTAAATTCTCACGATAAGGAATTTCAAATTTTTCTTCATATGGCTGTGAGTCCGCAGTATCTTGTCGCTTAATGATTAAAGTTACAGTTTTAGAGCTATTTTGAGCTGGTTGTTGAACCGCTTCATCTTTAACTTCTTCTGCCATTATGATTTGCTCCCTTCTTCCTTACTTGAATCTTCTTTACTAGATTTTGATTTAGATGAGTAGTCACGTTTACGTGGTGGAATTAAGCTGATATCCACATCTTCGTATTCGAATCTTGGTGGATTATCGATACCTTCGTAAAACGCTTTTGTTGTTTTTAACCACTCTTCGTCGTTACGATCAGGGAATTCTGGTTTGTAGTGTGCACCACGTGATTCATTACGGTTATATGCACCGATTGTAATCACACGAGCAAGTACTAACATATTCCATAATTGGCGTGTGAAGAATACAGCTTGGTTACTCCAAGTTTGTGTATCTTCCATGTCAATATCTTGATAACGTCTCATCAACTCAAGAATTTTTTCATCTGTTTCTAGTAAACGTTTGTTATCACGAACTACTGTTACGTTTTTCGTCATGATTTCACCAAGTTCACGGTGAAGTTTGAAGGCATTTTCTGTCCCTCTCATGTTTAATAAATCGTCAAAACGTTTTTGTTCTTTATCGATTAAGTCTTGGTAAAGACTGTCGTCTAATTCAGTATATGAATGTTCAACAGTGTCGATATATTTTACAGCGTTCGGTCCAGCTACTGTACCGCCATAAATCGCTGATAATAATGAGTTTGCACCTAAACGGTTACCGCCGTGTTGTGAGAAGTCACATTCACCTGCTGCGAATAAACCGTCAATTGTAGTCATTTGATCATAGTCTACGTATAATCCACCCATTGAATAGTGAACTGCTGGGAAGATTTTCATTGGTACTTTACGTGGGTCATCGCCTGTGAATTTTTCATAAATTTCGATGATACCGCCTAATTTAACGTCTAATTCATGCGGATCTTTGTGTGATAAATCTAGGTATACCATGTTTTCACCATTGATACCTAATTTTTGGTTCACACATACGTCGAAGATTTCACGTGTTGCGATGTCACGAGGTACTAAGTTACCGTAATCCGGATATTTCTCTTCTAAGAAATACCAAGGTTTACCGTCTTTATAAGTCCAAATACGTCCACCTTCACCACGTGCTGATTCACTCATTAAACGTAATTTGTCGTCACCAGGAATCGCTGTTGGGTGGATTTGGATAAATTCACCGTTCGCATAAACTGCACCTTGTTGATACACGATAGATGCTGCTGAACCTGTATTGATCATTGAGTTTGTAGTTTTACCGAAGATAATACCAGGACCGCCTGTTGCCATCACTACTGCATCAGAACGGAATGCATCGATTTTCGCATCTGTTAAGTTTTGTGCGACGATACCACACGCTGCGTTGTTTTCGTCTTTCACAACACCTAAGAATTCCCAACCTTCGTATTTTGTCACAAGACCGTCTACTTCGAACTTACGAACTTGTTCATCTAATGCATATAATAACTGTTGACCAGTTGTTGCACCGGCATATGCCGTTCTGTGATGCAACGTACCGCCGAAACGACGGAAGTCAAGTAAACCTTCAGGTGTTCTGTTGAACATTACACCCATGCGGTCTAATAAGTGAATAATTTTCGGCGCTGCATCCGCCATTGCTTTAACTGGTGGTTGGTTCGCTAAGAAGTCCCCGCCATAAACTGTATCGTCAAAGTGGATCCAAGGTGAGTCGCCTTCACCTTTTGTATTAACCGCTCCGTTAATACCCCCTTGCGCACACACAGAGTGCGAACGTTTTACGGGTACTACTGAGAATAAATCAACATGTACACCTTGTTCTGCTATTTTAATTGTTGACATCAGACCGGCAAGTCCTCCACCGACAACAATAACTTTTTTCTCTGCCATATAAATGTCACTCCCTGAAAATATAACCTTTATTTACGCTATGCTATTGCTCTTATACGAACGCTAAGATTGCACTTACACCGATGTAAGAAACAATAACGAATACTACTAATGATACCCATGTAAATACGCGTTGTGATTTAGCTGATTGTAAGGCACCCCATGTTACTAGGAATGACCATAAACCGTTCGCAAAGTGGAAAATTACTGCTACTGTTAAAACAAGGTAGAAGATTAACCAGAATGGATTGCTTAAGTAGTCTTGCATCATGTTGAATCCTAGTTCTTTATGCCCTAACCACATTTCCACTTTTGTTTGATAGAAGTGGATTGCGATAAAGATAAACGCTAAAACACCTGTGATACGTTGTAATAAGAACATCCAGTTTCTGAACCATGAATAATGGCCGACGTTCTCTTTAGCCGTGAATGCAATGTGAATACCGTATAACGCATGATAAAGAATTGGTAAGTAAATTAAGAAGATTTCAAGTGCTAACAAGAATGGTAATGATTCCATAAATCCTGCTGCTTGGTTGAAAGCTCCTGCTCCTTTAGTCGCTTGGTGGTTAACTGTCAAATGCACTAATAAGAATGCACCGATCGGAATAACCCCTAGTAACGAGTGTATGCGTCTTAAATAAAATTGATTCTTAGTATAACCCAAAAGGAAGTCCCCCCTGTGAAACAAATGATATTAATTGATTTCATTTTCAGGTTTGTTGAAATGCTCCAAATGCTCACAAAATTAAGTAAAATCAATACAAATGACTCAACCACCAACGAACAGCCCTGCTGGGAGTTGTAAAACACTGCAATCAGCACGGCAGCTCAGCGCCATTTTTCTCTATGTATGGACCCCTATCTTAGCTGTATATGCTGAACCGATGACCGCTGCAATCCCTTACAATCGAGGCAATTGTATTCAATTACACATTAAGTGAGAATCGTTTTCATTTAGAAAGCGTTTACAAACGCACCTAAAAAAATAAAATCTCGTTAACGATATTGTAACATTTTTTCACAGCCTTTTGGGCATGAGAATTATTATCAATGGATTTTTTTCAATCTTAGTTTAAATTCAGCTTCAAATAGACTTAAAATTAAGCTGAAAGCGGCACCTCCTTCAGCTTTCACTTCAGAATATACCGCTTCTAACTTTTTTGTTCTTCCTTATTTAATTCTTGTAGTAAATTCTCAGCTATTTTTTTAGGAAAACCAATTTCTTGAAGCTCCGCAACCGTGGCTGCTTTCATTTTCTTCACAGAACCAAACGTTCTTAACAACTTCGTTTTACGTTTTGGTCCGATACCATCAATATTATCCAACACAGATGTCAAACCATGTTTTTGTCTTGTTTGTCTATGGAATGTAATCGCAAAACGGTGGACTTCATCTTGAATTCGTTGCAGTAAATAGAACGCTTGACTGTTCTTCTTAAGCGGAACTACTTCTGCGTTTACACCATACAACAGTTCTGACGTTCTATGCTTATCATTTTTACGTAAGCCTGCGACAGGAATATCTAATCCTAATTCATTCTCAAGTACATCAATAGCTACAGACATCTGTCCTTTACCGCCATCGACAATAATAAGATCAGGTAACGGTAAACCATCGTTCAATACACGTGTATAACGTCTACGGATCACTTCTTGCATGGATTTATAATCATCCGGGCCATCAACCGTTTTAATTTTATATTTGCGGTATCCTTTTTTATCTGGTTTACCATCAACAAAAGTAACCATCGCAGACACTGCATCAACACCTTGAATGTTAGAGTTATCAAACGCTTCAATACGAATCGGCGTTTGAATTCCCATTTGTTCTCCAAGCTCTTCAATCGCTTTGATTGTTCTAGACTCGTCTCTCGCAATCAATTCGAATTTATTTTCTAATGAAATTTCAGCGTTATGATTCGCCATCTCAACTAAATCTTTCTTTTGGCCTCTGACTGGTTGCACAATTTTTGTATCTACAACCGATTGAATCATGTTAGCATCCAAATTTTTCGGCACATGCACTTCTTTCGGTAAAAGATGTTGATTCAATTGATAGAATTGACCGATAAACGTATAGAACTCCTCTTCTTCTGTTTGTTGAAGTGGAATCATTGTTGTATCACGTTGAATCATATTCCCGTTTCTGACGAAGAAGACTTGAACACACATCCAACCTTTCGACACACTATAACCAAATACATCACGTGCTTTATTATCTGTCGACATGATGTTTTGTTTTTTCGTCAAGTTATGAATATGTTGAATCAAATCACGATACTCTTTGGCTTGTTCAAAGTCTAATTGTTCACTCGCTGCCATCATGCGATCTTCTAAGTTCTTAAGAATTGTTTTATCTTCACCATTTAAGAACTCAGTCACTTCTTGAATCATTTGCGCATATTGTTGTTCATCTACGTCATAGACACAGGGGCCTAAGCATTGACCGATGTGATAATACAAACATAATTTATCCGGCATTTTATCACATTTACGGAATGGATAAATACGGTCTAACAATTTTTTCGTTTCTACTGCTGAATATGCGTTTGGATAAGGACCAAAGTATTTACCTGTCCCTTTTTTAACAGTTCTTGTAACCAACAAACGTGGATATTTTTCTCTCGTAATTTTAATGAAAGGATAGCTCTTATCATCTTTCAACAAGATATTGTAACGAGGTTGATATTGTTTAATTAAATTCAGCTCTAACAATAACGATTCCGTTTCACTATCTGTAACGATAAATTCAAAATTACGGATTTCTCCTACTAAACGTGTCGTCTTCGCATCGTGCGCACCTGTGAAATAAGAACGCAATCGATTACGCAGACGTTTAGCTTTCCCGACATAAATGACTTGACCGTTGCGGTCTTTCATTAAATAACAGCCAGGTTCAAACGGAACCACTGATAGTTTCTGTTTAATCTTTTCTTTATAGTCTTCCAACGATTAACCTCCTTTCTCCTAAAGTTTGATAGATTTACTATGAAATTCAATTTACTATTATAACAAATACCAGCTTATACGAGCGACTGGCTTGCTTAACCAACGCTTTAAATTTCCATATGAAAAAGACCAGAACACTATATTCTGGTCTCGCATTATTGTAATGATTGATTCGATATTTAACGTGAAGTTTCAACCATAATCGCCGAAACTCGGCATTATTTTAAAATTATAGGTGTTTGTTTAATACTTCAGCTAAGTTTTCTTTAGGTTGGAAACCTACAACTTTATCAACAGGTTCTCCATCTTTGAAAACGATTAGAGTTGGGATACTCATTACTTCGAATTTAGCTGCAGTGTTAGGATTTTCGTCAACATCTAATTTTAAGATGTCAGCTTTACCGTCGAAATCTTGAGCTAATTCTTCTAATACAGGTGCAATCATTTTACAAGGTCCACACCAAGTTGCCCAGAAATCTACTAATTTAACACCATTTTGAACTTGTTCGTTAAAGTCTGAATCAGTAACTTTAATTAATGCCATAAATATCGTTCCTCCTTAGGAATTTTAATGATGAACAAAGTATATCAGATACGATTTGTAATTGCATCGGCTTTGCTCATAACCACATTCTTTTTTATATTTCTTCATATTATTTTCATAATCGTATTATTTCAACGTCGCAACTGTTACACCGAAGCCACCTTCACTTGGTGTACCCGTGCGGTAAGAGGCAATATTTTTATATCGTTTCAAATGTTGTTGCACTGCCTTCTGCAATGCTCCTGTTCCCTTCCCGTGAATAATATAAACATTCTCGTAGTTGCTGAGCATGGCTTGATCTAGGTACTGATCTAAAGCTGTTACCGCTTCATCATAACGATAACCTCTTAAGTCTAACTCCATTTTCACTGGAGAACGGTTCGAACGTGATACCATTTTCGTTTGTGGTTCTTGTGTCTTTTGTTTCTTCTCTAAGTCGGCAATCGGTAATTTCATTTTAATGATGCCCATTTGAACCACTGCTTCTTCATCATCCAAGATTTCAAGCACTTCACCTTTTTGACCATAGGTTAAGACTTTGACTTCGTCGCCAGCTTTAATCTCATCCCATTTTTTCTTCTTCACATTTTGTTTAAGGTCAGTTGCTTCATATTGCTCATCTAAGTGTTTACGTTTTTCAATCAACTCGTGCTCTTTCACATCAGCGTTTTTCTCATCTCTTAACTGACGTAAATCTGAAATAATTTCTTCTGCTTCTTTTGTCGCAGCTTTAACACGTTGATTGGCTTTCGTTTTCGCTTCATCCATCAATTGTTTTTCGTAATTTTGATATTGATCATATTTCTGACTCAATTGACGGTGTAAATCTTGTGCTTCTCGTAATAATTGTTCTAATTCAATACGTTGATTATCTACGCGTTTCGTATTCTTCTCTAGTGAAGCAATCATATTATTGATTTCTTGCTCATCTTGTCCAATCATCGCTTTCGCATCACGAATAATTTTGCCGTTCAAACCGAGTTTACTTGAAATTTCAAAGGCATTTGAACGTCCAGGCACACCCATTAATAATTTATACGTTGGGCTGAGCGTATTCACATCGAATTCCACACTGGCGTTCATGACACCCTCTCGGTTATAACTATAGGCTTTTAATTCAGGATAGTGTGTCGTAGCCATCACTAATGCACCACGTTTTTGTACATTATCTAAAATACTCATTGCGAGTGCTGCCCCTTCACTTGGGTCTGTACCAGCACCAAGTTCGTCAAAGAGAATCACACTGTTGTGATCTGCATGTTTTAAAATCTCTACAATATTCTTCATATGAGAAGAGAACGTTGATAATGATTGTTCAATCGATTGTTCATCACCGATATCACAATAAACATTATCAAAGACACCGAGTTTACTACCGTCTAATGTTGGAATTAATAAACCTGATTGTGCCATCACGATGATTAAACCTAACGTTTTCAATGTGACAGTTTTACCACCAGTATTCGGACCCGTAATAATCACAGTTTGAATGCCATCTACAAATTCAATAGTATTCGCAACAACCGTTTTTGGATCTAATAATGGATGGAATGCTTTTGGTAAATACACCTTACGTTCTTCTGTAAATTCAGGTTTCGTCCCTTTAATAGAACTGCCGTATCGTGCTTTCGCAGTTAAGAAGTCGATTTGTCCCATCACAGACTCTGCAATTAAACAAGCATCCGCTTCACCAGCAACTTCTAACGTCAACTCCGTCAAAATACGTTCGACTTCTGCTTTCTCATCATTACGGAGTCGGCTGATCTTGTTATTCATTTCTACCACAGCAGAAGGTTCAATATATAACGTTTGACCTGAAGATGATTGGTCATGAACGATACCATTGAAATCTTGACGATATTCCGCTTTTACTGGAATTACATGTCTATCATTTCTGACTGTAATAATCGAATCTGATAATTTCTTTTGGTTCGATTGACTTTTAACCACACGGTCTAAGTTTTGTTTAATGCGTTGTGACGTACTATGAATGCGACTTCTGATACTTTGAAGTTCATAGCTTGCATCATCAAATAAATCATAAGCATCACATTTTTGTTTAATTTCTTGATACAAATCCGAAAGAATCGGCAATTGAGTCATACGCTCATCTAAAATCGGATAATTGATAGCTTCCTCTTCTTCTAAGAGTTGACTGTAGAATGTTTTATATTGATTTTGAACTTGAATCAAACGCTTAATCTGGTTCAATTCACGTACGTTCAACATACTGCCGATTTTCGCACGATGAATAAGCGGTGACACTTTAGATAAACCACTCAAACTCGGTAAACGATGCTTATTATAAATTTGAGATATTTCATCTGTTTCATCTATTTGATGAACAACAGTTTGATAATCAGAAGCTGGTGACATTGACGCTGCTTTTTCTCGTCCTAAGTCACTGACAGCTTCTTTTTCTACAAGTGCTTTGATTTTATCGAAATCAAGCACATCTAATGTCTTCTGTCTCACTGACATCCCTCTATTTCTTTAGCTTTTTATTATTTTTTATAAATGATTTGAAATCTTCTCTGCTCATAGTGTTCAACACACGTGATTTATCAATAAAAGCTTTTTGCGCTGTCGCGATACCATATTTCATCAACTCTAAGTTATCGATATGGTGTGCATCCGTATTGATGGTTACCATAATATCTTGATGATGACGTAACGCTTCTGCACTTAAATCTAAACGTAATGGATTCGCATTGATTTCTAAAATGGTGCCTGTTTCTTTCGCTAGCTCGAATAATCGATCCATATTAACTTTATAGCCGTCACGGCGACCGATAATACGTCCTGTTGGATGTGCAATATGACGCACATAAGGATTACGGCATGCTTGTTCTAAGCGATGCATAATTTGTTCTTCCGTTTGATTAAAGCTTTGATGAATCGATGCGATAACATAATCAAGCTGGGCTAATATCTCATCTGGATAATCTAATGTACCATCTGCTAAAATATCCATTTCAGTTCCAGAGTAAATATCAATTTCATCATATTCCTCATTCATCGCTTTAATCTCTTCATTTTGACGTAATAAACGCTCAATTTCTAAACCATGTGCTACACGTAAACTACGTGAATGATCTGTAATAACCATATATTCATAGCCTTTTTGAATATTAGCTTCAATCATTTCACGCAAACTAAAGGCACCGTCACTCATGGTTGTATGCATGTGCACATCGCCTTTAATATCATCTAACGTCACAATATTAGATAAGTCTCGGTCAAATTCACTGCCGTCTACACGCATTGGCGGCGCAATCCATTCATGTCCGAAATGTTCATAGATAGCTGCTTCACTGTCTAATTGCAGTAAAGAACCATCTGGCTGTTCAATGCCATATTCACTGACTTTTTCACCGCGTGCTTTCGCAAGTTGACGAATACGGATATTATGATCTTTTGATCCAGTAAAATGTTGCAGCGTATGATAATATGCGCTTGGTTCAACAATTCTGAAGTCGATTTCAATTGTTTCATCTTCAAATTCAACTTCTACCGATACTTTCGTTAATCCTACTGCCACATCTTTGACTTTATGCGGCACCTTTAATAAGGCTTGTTGCACAGTCTCAGGATCATTTGTACTCATTATATAGTCTAAATCTTTACTCATTTCCTTCACTCTGCGGAAACTGCCTGCGACATGATATTGTTCTAACGCATCAATCGTCTCTAAATATTCTTCAATTTCTTGATTCAATTTAATCAATAAGTTGATAGGATAACGTTCTTTACGTGCACTTAGCACTTTGACACCCGCTAAGATATTTTCTTCAGTCTTTTTACCGAAACCACTTAACGCACTGACTTCTTTATTTTCACAAGCACGTGCAAGCTCTTCTTTATTCGTAATGCCAAGCTCTTTATAAAGTTTATGAATCTTTTTACTGCCAAGACCTGGAATCTTCAATAATGGCACTAAACCTTCAGGCACTTCTTCTTCTAATGCTTTAAGTGTTTCAGATTCACCTGCTGCTAAATATTCATTGATAACTTCGCCAACACCTTTACCGATGTTTTTAAGCTTTGTGACATCTTCAATTTCATCCATCGTACGTTCATCTGTTTCTAAACTTTGCGCTGCTTTACGATAAGCAGACACTTTGAATGTATTTTCACCTTTTAACTCCATGTAAGTGGCAATCTTCTCTAATAAACGCACAACATCTTTCTTTGTAATATGTTGACTCACTTTATTCACTCCAATTAAAAAGAGGAACTTGATGGCATTCGTATATCTGTAACAGATTGGCGAATGTGTCAGCCTCCTCTTTGTTTAGTCTTTGTATTCATTGAATTATAATGCCATCACAAATGATGACAGATATGGGGTATGAAAGAGTATCAAATTTGCGATAATCGATTGTGCAAATTGCTGCTGAATCGAAAAGCTCGGATATAAGCTGCACAAGTATAATACGAGCAAGACAATGACCACAGAGCTGATCAAGCTAAGCAGTACACCGAAACTTCGATTCAAGATAGATATGGGTTGTGTCACCATTATTTTATCAAACGCAGATAAAATAAGGTATAAAATAAACTTGCTGATTAGAAATATCATGATAAACGCGACAATATATTCAAAGCGCAGATGAATATCATCATATTGTATAAAATAATGTGTTTGTGCTGCTTTCGTTTTAGGAAACGGAACATATAATTCTAACTGCTTCGCAATCGGTGCGTACCATAATGCCGCAAAGATAAACGCAGCGACCGTACTTATAAAATGAAGCAGACTCCACCAAAATCCTCTGCGAAACCCCATAGTGGCAATCAAAATAAAGACAAAAAAGATGAAGAAATTTAGCAGCATAGGCAGACCCTACTGTTCGTCATGCTTTAAACGATTCAACTCTTGTGTCAAACGACGGTTTTCTTCTTCTAATAACACCTTTTCATGCATAATGTTAACCGCAGTTAATACTGCTTTACGTGTGGTATCTAACCCTGCACTCTTACGACCTAATTCTTGAATTTTTTCATCTACTAGATGCGCAACATAACGTATATGCTCAGGATTATCTTCGCCGACTATTGTATAATTTTTGTTATTAATCGTAACATTGATTCTATTTTTAAATTCGCCCAATTTGATAACTCCAATCTTGCTTATTTTCACTCATTCACCACGACAACTGATGAGTGTATCTCTTATATTAATCGTAACTGATTTTCACACTGATTTGTTGAAAACCACTCTATTTATTCATCACGAACCATTATACACGAGTGCCATTTATTATGTAAGTAGTGTACGCTTTTTGCCAATGTTATGTAAACAGACTGTAATATATAACCTTTTATTGCGACAGGCACCTATAGTAAAATAAGAATACTACTACAAGTAAGGAGCATCCCTATGGCGAACGTCGTATTAAAATTAACAGAAGAACAAATTCAACAATTACTTAGCAAAATCAACGCAGACACAACGAATCTTCCCAAAGGCTCACGCGCACGCGCAAAATATCAAGGCACAACAATTCATATTTATAATTCCAACAAAGTCATGTTTCAAGGCACTCAAGCAGAAGCAGTTTCACAACAATTACTAGGTAATGCTGCCTCAACGTCTAAAGCACCCTCAAAGAAGAAGAAAACAACAATCATCAATTCCAGTGATTATCCATTTAATACATCCAACTGTATCGGCAGTGATGAAGCAGGCAGCGGCGACTATTTCGGTCCGCTTACTGTTTGTGCGGCTTATGTGTCAAAAGAACATGTCGAAGTATTAAAAACGTTAGGTGTCGATGATTCTAAAAAATTATCAGATGATAAAATTGTTAAATTAGCTGAGCAATTAGTGACATTCCTTCCCCACTCACTACAAACATTAGATAACAAAAGATATAATGAACAAAAACAACTCGGCTGGTCACAAGTTAAAATGAAAGCGGTCTTGCATAATCATGCCATTGAAAACGTGGTAGACCGTATCGAAGCACAAAACTTCCCTTTAGACTATATTGTAATTGACCAATTTGCGGTACGCGGTGTTTATCAAAATTACGCACTGACAGCTATGCCTTATCCAGACAAAACTTGTTTCGAAACAAAAGGTGAATCCAAATCTTTAGCCATCGCAGCCGCAAGTATCCTTTCCCGTTATGCTTTCGTGAAACATATGGAGCATATGGGCAAAAAAATAAACCAAACGATTCCAAAAGGGGCAAGTCAAACAGTAGATTTATTTGCGGCTCGTTTAATTGATCAATACGGTACAGAGACATTAGACTCTATATCAAAAGCTGACTTTAAAAATAGAGACAAAGCCTTAGACCTTTATCGCAAAAAACAATTTAACAACTAATCACCTTAACAGGTTGCTTACACTTTATATATAAATAAAATGAAACAAGCTCCTTCCACACATGTTCCGTGTAGAAAGAGCTTGTTTTTTTATATTTCATTTTCTTCAAATGAACCGAATTAACGAATCACTGCACCTTCTGCAGTTAACGCATTCACGATTTCATCATGAACCGCTGTCACTTGTTCGTCTGTTAACGTATTTTCTGTATCTAAATAAGAGATACGGATCGCAACTGATTTCTTACCAGCTTCCATATGTTCGCCTTCATAGACATCAAAAACTTGCGCATCTTGTAAGATTTTACCGCCATGTGCTTTGATTGTGCTAATAAGTTCAGCAGCTGACACTGTTGTATCTACTTCTAATGCGATATCTCTCGTTACACCAGGATATTTAGGGATTTGTTCATAATTGATGTAACCCACAGAAACATTCATCAATTTATCGTAATTTAATTCAAAGACATACGTACGTTGTTTCAAATCATTTTCTTCAGCTAATTGCGGGTGTAATTCACCGATAAAGCCGATGACTTCGCCATTTAATAAAACATTTGCCGTACGTCCTGGATGTAAACCATCCATTTGCGTTGCCTCGTAATCAAATGTAACATCTAATTTTTCCGCAACTGCATCTAAGACACCTTTCGCAAGATAGAAATCTGTTAATTCTTTTTTACCTTGCCATTGGTTGCTGCTATATTCACCAGTTAAAATACCACTTAAGTATTCAACCTCATCTGGTAATTCACCTTTGCCATTCGCAAAGAAGACGCGACCGATTTCATATAAGAATACATTTGTGTTTTTACGTGCCACGTTATAAGCCACCGCATCAATTAAATGTGGTAATAAACTTTGACGTAATACTGCGTGTGCTTCACTCATCGGCATTAACAATTCAATGTTTGGTTTGTCACTCACTGAGAATGCTTTACCACGTGCACGGTCTACTAATGAATACGTAATTGCTTCACTTAAACCTGCACCTTCTAATGTACGTTTTAAAATACGTGTTTTTGATTGACGGTCTGTCAATTGACCGCTTGTAACTTGTTCGAAGACTGGTAATGTTGATGGAATTTCATCATAACCATAAATACGTGCCACCTCTTCGATTAAGTCTTCTTTGATTTTGACATCTCTACGACGTGAAGGAACATAGACTGTTAAGTTACCTTCATTATTTTCAGTTTTGAAACCAAGTTGACTTAATGATTTCACAATCGCTTCAACTGTCATTTCTGAACCGATTGTATTATTAATTTTATCAACTGTAATTTCGATCGGTGTAATAAATTCGCCTAAGTCACCTGATGCGACGCGATCTGATAATACTTCACCTTGTGCGTAATGTTCTAATAAGTAACATGCACGGTCTACAGCTTGGTCTACAAATTCAGTCGCAATTCCTTTTTCGAATCGGCTTGAAGATTCACTACGTAAGTTAAGACGACGTGATGTATGACGAATGCTGACAGGATCGAAAATTGCACCTTCAACCACGACATTTTGTGTTTGTTCAGTAACTTCAGAGAAGTCTCCACCCATCACACCACCAAGCGCAATCGGTTCTTTGCCGTTTGTGATAACGATATCTGACGCTAATAATTCACGTTCTGTATCATCTAACGTTGTCATTTTTTCGCCTTCTTGAGCTTGGCGCACGACAATTTTGTCAGACCCGATATGATCTTGGTCAAACATATGAAGTGGTTGGCCGTATTCTAATAACACATAGTTTGAAATATCTACGACATTATTAATCGGACGAATACCGGCTTTCATTAATCGTGCTTGCATCCACATTGGAGATGGGCCGATTTTAACGTTTTTAACGACACGCGCACTGTAATAAGGTGTTTTATCTGGATTTTCAACTGTTACTGAAATTTCTTCAGATGCTGAAGTTTCAGTCGTGTCAGGTTGTGTTTCTGGTAATGTTAACGGTGCACCATAAAGTGCTGATGTTTCATAGGAAGCACCTACCATACTTAATGCATCCGCACGGTTCGGTGTTAAGTCGAATTCCATTACTTGATCATTTAAGTATAATGCTTCTAATGCATCAGTACCTGGTTTAACTTCATTCGGGAAGTTATAAATTCCTTCTTCAAATGCTTTAGGTACCACGTTGCTTTGAACGCCGATTTCTTGAAGTGAACAAATCATACCTTCAGAAACTTCACCACGTAATTTCGCACGTTTAATTTTAACGCCGCCTGGTAAACGACCGCCGACAGTTGCGACAATCACATATTGTCCAGCATCAACGTTAGGTGCACCACATACGATTTGTACGGGTTCTTCTTCACCGATATCCACTTTACAAATATTCAATTTATCTGCGTTCGGATGTTGTGTTTTACTTTCCACATAACCTACGACTAATTTTTTAATTTCAGCTGTGTAATCAATGATGTCATCGACTTCAATCCCTGTACGTGTGATACGTTCAGCTAATGATTGAATCGGTTCATTAACCGCAACTAAAGATTCTAACCATTCTTTTGATACAAACATTATGCTTCACCTCTATCTTCAACAGCTTTGAATTGATCTAAGAAACGGACATCATTTGTATAGAAGTAACGAATATCTTCAATACCGTATTTCAACATTGCGATACGGTCAGGACCCATACCGAATGCGAATCCAGTGTATTTAGAAGAATCGAAACCAGCCATTTCTAAAACATTCGGATGCACCATACCGGCACCTAAGATTTCAATCCAGCCTGAACCTTTACATACGTTACAACCTTTACCGCCACATTTGAAGCAAGACACATCGACTTCTACTGAAGGTTCAGTGAATGGGAAGTAACTTGGACGCAAACGGATTTCACGTTCTTCACCGAATAATTTTTTTGCCACAAGTTCAAGCGTACCTTTCAAGTCACTCATTTTAATATTTTCTGCCACAACTAAGCCTTCAATTTGTGTGAATTGGTGACTGTGTGTCGCATCATCTGAGTCACGACGATATACTTTACCAGGACAAATAATTTTAACTGGTCCTTGACCATTACGTTTCTCAAGTGTACGTGCTTGTACAGGTGAGGTATGTGTACGCATTAACGTTTCTTCTGTGATATAGAATGTATCTTGCATATCACGTGCTGGGTGTGATTTCGGTAAGTTTAATGCTTCGAAGTTATAGTAATCTTGTTCTACTTCATAACCATTCACAATTTCATAACCTAAACCTAAGAATAAATCTTCAATTTCTTGAATCGTACGTGTTAATGGGTGTGCTGCACCTTGTTTGATTTGGCGACTTGGTAAAGTCACATCAATTGTTTCTTCTTCTAATTGTTTATTTAAACGTTCTTGTTCAAGCACTTTTTTACGTTCAGCAATTGCTTGTTCAATCGCTTGGCGTACTTCATTGACTGCTTGTCCGAATTTTGGTTTTTCTTCATTTGATAAATCTTTCATTTGTTTCATTAAACCTGAAACAGAACCTTTTTTACCTAAGTATTTAACTTTAACATCTTGTAACGCTTTCTCATCTGACGCTTGTGACACATCGGCCAAAGCTTCTGATTTCAGCTGATTCATTTCTTCAGTTTGAATCATATCTGCCCCTCCTAAATAATATTGCCAATAAAAAAAGACTTCTATCCCTGAGATATGGGACGAAGTCTTCCGTGGTACCACCCAAATTTATGCATACGCATACACTTGATTTATCATAGATAACGGTGATGAACCGACTTAAATTTCTTTAAGTTGCCAAAAAGGTGAAAAAAAATTATCGCATTCTGGAATAACTTTCAGTCACGGTTATTCTCCCTAAACAGTCTGCTTCTGATAATTTACGTCTTTTTATAGGCAAAGTATTAATTTATCTGTTTGAGTCATCTGCTCAAACTCTGAATCACATTTAATTATAAGTAATCCCTTCCGACCGGTCAACCTTTTAATTTATAGATTAAGATACTGCCTGCAATCGCTACATTCAGACTTTCAGCAGCCCCGTACATCGGAATTGTTAAACGTTTCGTCGTGTGACTTAATAATGCTGGATCGACACCTTGACCTTCGTTACCAAGCAATAACGCGAAAGATGATTGTGCATCCTCTTCATTAAAATTCACCGCATCTTCTAATGCAGTGCCGTATACCGGCCCATCAAATTGATTAATAAATTCCTCAATCGGCTGAGTGACAATCGGTAAATGGAAGACACTGCCTTGGCTTGAGCGTAATACTTTATCTTGATACGCGTCGGCTGTTCCTGGTGACAAGACAATCAAATCCAACGCAGCTGCATCAGCTGTACGAATCAACGTACCAAGATTACCTGGATCTTGAATGCGATCAAGCAGTAATACTTGTTTAGCCTCTGCGATACGTGAAGCAACCTCTGGTTTTTCAATGACCGCAAAGATACCTTGAGGTGTCACAGTTCCTGACAAACTTTCTGCTACTTTGAAGTTTATATGGAACGCTTCTTCAGCAGCTTCAATTAATTGTGCATCAAAGCGTTCAGGTTCAACGACAAAAAGTTGTTTTACTGATAATTGGCTTTGAACCGCTTCTTCAATCAAATGTGTCCCTTCTACCAACAACAGTCCTGTTTTATCTCGTTCTTTTTTCTTCTTTAATTTATTCGCTTGTTTCACCTTCGTATTTTGCGGTGACGTAATTTGTTCCATAGTCGGTTACCTCATTTACGATTTTTCCTTATTTTATCATGTTGCTTCTCACAAACAAAAATGAGACCTACCGTTATATACGATGGGTCTCATTATTCATCAATTATTTTGAAACGACTTCTTCACCGTTGTAAGAACCACAGTTTTTACAAACGCGGTGAGATAATTTGTATTCACCACAGTTAGGGCATTCAGTCATACCTGGTACTGATAATTTAAAGTGAGTACGACGTTTATTTTTTCTAGTTTTAGATGTTCTTCTTTTTGGTACTGCCATGATTTAATCCTCCTTAAATTTCAAACACAAAAATCTTTGTTACTGTGCGATTAAGATGTTAATTACAATACTATCTATTGTACATCAACTTCTATTGCTTTTCATCATAAAATTGTTGCAATTTTTGAAGCCTTGGATCGACTTTCTTAGAAGAGATTTCTTCTGCTTGTTCACTTTCTTCTAATTCGTCTTCGTCAATAACTTCCCAACCTTGACCGCTCTGCAGCATGTCTTCTAAACTGCTGTCTTCAGCCACTGCTCGGATAGGCTTTTCTATGATGACAAGCTCTTCTGCGATATCACGTAAATCAATCATTCCGTTTGTAGCAAGATGATAATGTTCATCATCTTCTTCACTATCACTAAACTCATGACCTTCTAAATCAAATATTTCTGTTGTTTCCACATCAATCGGCACTTCAACCGGTTTTAATGTACGCGCATCTTCCATCGTGTACGCACCAGTTAAGTGGATATCAGCGACAACTTCATTTGATTTGACATCAAGTTTGCCCTTCACTCGGATATCAGATAAATCTATAAGTCCTAATTTATCAATTAAATGATTATAATTTACTGTTTGATCAAATTCAAAAGGCTGACCTTGATATTTTCTTAATTGCGTTATTGACCATTTCATATGGCTTCACCTCTAACAAGCACAAAATTTATTTTAACTTTCTAGCGTTAAGTTGTCAAGATTTTTTCTTAACATCTTGACTTTTTGATACAATAATCATAATGAATTCTGAAAGGACGGATTGCAAATGAAATGCGCTGCACTGATTACAGAGTATAACCCCTTCCATAACGGGCATGTCTACCATGCAGAACAAGCACGTCAAATCGCTGATGCAGATATCACTGTAGCTATTATGAGCGGTCAATTTGTGATGCGCGGAGAACCCGCAATCTACAACAAATTTTTACGCACACAATTGGCACTCTCTGCTTGCGACCTTGTCGTCGAGCTTCCTGCTTATGCAGCGTTATCTGCTGGAGAATACTTCGCAGAAATGGGTGTCAAAGTTGCTGACTATCTTAATTGTGATGCACTCGTGTTCGGAAGTGAATCCGGCAGCATCAAAGATTTCGAACATGTTGCCATGCAACTCAACCATATCGAAGAACATCCAGAATTTCAAACAAAGCTGCACGAAGGGAAAAATTACCCTAGAATCATCCATGAATTATTAGATGAACCTGCTTTACTGCAGACACCTAATAATATCTTAGGTCTCTCTTATGTACAAGCTATTCAACACTATGCAGCACACATCACACCTTTGACATTACAACGACACCAAACGAACCATCATAACCAAACCATAGACAACCAAACTTTCGCAAGCGGCAGCGCAATCAGAAAGGCGCTCAAAAACAATGATGCAAGCTTTGAAACAGTAGTTCCATCATCAGTTAAACACTTGTATACATCACCGCAATTAACGTTAGATGAAGTGTTCCCTTATCTGAAATTTACATTATTACGCGCCTCTCTTGAAGAATTACGTGAGATGCATACGGTTAGTGAAGGGTTTGAGTATCGTTTAAAAGAAAAAATCCAATCTGCACACAACTTCGATCAATTGATGCAACTGCTTAAAACTAAGCGCTATACGTATACCCGTATTCAGCGTATGTTAATGAACTGCTTGTTAAACTTTAAACAAGCAAATAAACAAAATGAAATTGACGCTGTACGCATCTTAGGTATGAATGAAAAAGGACAAGCGTACTTAAAACAATTGAAGAAAGAATTTCCAGATCGACACTTTATTACGAACGTTAATAAAGCGACCGCAAGTTATTTTGAACCAGAAATCAAAGCAACTGAAATTTATAATGCACTGTCTGGTCAAACCGCTAATGATTTCAATACACCTGTAATTAGGGTACAGTCACAATAAGGGGGTAAATCAACATGCAAGTTTATTCAGAATCGGAAGTAAAAGAACGTTATCATATGAAAGATGCGATTACAGCGATTGAAGAAAGTTTCAATAAGCTGAACCAAATCAAAACTGCACCACGCACGGTGATTCCTACAGGTGATGGTGCAAAATCTATGTTATACATGCCTTGTGTTGACTTAGCCAAACAACTCGGCACAATCAAAATTACATCTATCACACCAGAGAATCCAAAACAGCAACTACCTACTACACAAGCACAAATCGTGATTACTAATCTTAAAAATGGTGAAACGAAGGCGATGTTAGATGGCAGTTACCTGACTAGATTGAGAACTGGTGCACTGAGCGGTATTGCGACTAAATATATGAGCCGTGAAGATGCGACAACTTTAGGTATGATTGGGACAGGTGGTATGGCTTACGAACAATTCTTAGGTAATATCGAGGTCCGCCCTATTGATACAGTCTTGCTTTACAACCGTACAACAGAAAAAGCACAAGACTTTAAAACACGTATTTTAAAAGATTATCCAGATTTAAATGTTCAAGTATTAGAAGATGTATCAAAACTGGTCAAACAAGCAGATATTATCAACTGCCAAACACCTTCCACGCAGCCTGTCTTTAACGCTGAAGATGTACAACCAGGCACACATATCAACGGTATTGGCTCTTACCAACCGGATATGAAAGAACTAGATGCAAATATTTTCACGCAAGCAGAAAGTGTCGTTGTAGATGATCTTGAAGGGGCTAAAGAAGAGTCAGGAGAATTGATTGAAGCGAATGAAAATAAAACATTCACTTTCGAAGAAATCAATGATGAACTCAAAACACTTTCACAACAAGGGACTCTATATCGTAAAAATAATGACGCCATCACTGTCTTTAAATGTGTTGGTGCAGCTTACTTTGATTTAGCTGTTGCCATCGGTGCTTATGAAAAGTTAAATCAATAACTACAAAACATTTAATATCAAATAAAAAACACGTTTCAACACCTTTTGTATGATACAAATAGACGTTGAAACGTGTTTTATTAGTTTCCGAATTTTTCTTTTAATGCTTTTTCTACAGGAGGCGGTACAAACTCAGAAATATCCGCTTTATATTGCGCTACTTCTTTAACTACACTAGAACTGATGAATGAATAGTTCGTGCTTGTCATCATATATAATGTTTCGACATCACTATTCAACTTCTTGTTCATAGATGTTAAACGCAATTCGTATTCAAAGTCGCTGACTGCACGTAATCCTCGAATGATTGTTTTTGCGCCGATTTTATCACAAAAATCTACAAGTAAACCATTGAATTGGTGCACTTGTACGTTCGGGATATTTGCGACAGATTCTTCAATTAAAGCGATGCGTTCTTCCACAGTAAAAGTCCCTGACTTATTACGGTTTTTCAATACACAGATGTGGATTTCATCAAAACGGTGTGCCACACGTTCAATAATATCCAAATGCCCATATGTAATTGGATCGAAACTACCTGGTATTACTGCTTTTGTTTCAGCCATCATGTTCTCCTTTTTCTAATAACATAGTATCCGTTAAGCCATAATGATAACGTTTAATCACTTCAAAAGAGTGCGTATCAATGTTTTCTTTATGGTTAAACTCACAAACGATGATACCACTTTTCTTCAATAAGTTAAACTCTTCGATTTGTGCTAATGCTTTATCAATTAATCCTTTATCATAAGGCGGGTCTAAGAAGATTAAATCAAATTGAATGTCTCGTTTAGCTAACGCTTTCAAGGCACGGTCAGCATTATTTTTATAGACTTCTGCTTGTTTCATCAAATCTAAGCTGTTTAAGTTTGCTTTGATTACTTTGACTGCTTTAAAATTTTGATCTACAAAAATCATTTCGTCCATACCACGAGACAATGCTTCTATACCTAAAGCACCGCTTCCCGCAAACAAATCCAAACCGATACCTGATACATCATGCAAGGTATTAAAGATACTTTCTTTTACTTTATCTGTTGTCGGACGTGTATTACGCCCTTGCAGACTTTCTAGAGGTTTACTTTTATGTTGGCCTGATATCACTCTCATCTAATACTTCACTTCCCCTCTTGTTCTATAATATAATTTGGGTAATAAGGAGGCTATTCCCAAAATGAAACAATCTTTTATTGTACTCGGTGAAGGACTCACCGATTTATTTGAGTTCAAAACACTTATTCAATATAATCATGAACGCATTAATCGCATTGTGTTCTTTAACAGTCCAAGTTCAGACAAAGGTTTAAGTTCTGCAGCGATTATCATGAATCCAACTGAAGGCAATTACTTCCAAGCCATGTATATCATGTTGAATGCTTTTCCTTACCCTCATCCAGAGGATAATAAAAAATCAGCAATGATTCGCGGCTTCGCTGAAGATTATCAATTACCGTTAAACGAATTAGATGTTAAATCTTCAGACGAGTTTCATGATTTAGAACTCTATTTCAACTATTTAGTCGGTGTCTTACGCTTATATCATTGGATACCGCCATTACAATAACGTTTAATGTCATATCATAAGGGTTATATTGGTTGATACAGTAGTGTAACTATTAATTGATTTCGTATTTTTCTTTTTCATACGTTTTCTTTAAATATTTATAAGGAGAACCTTCAATGTGACGCACATACTTTAATTTCATGAGTCGGTTGACAATATGATCGGCATCATTTTCATTGATATACATGATGACATATTTGCGATTACGATTACTATTGACAATATGACCGTATTTTCTAATATGACGTTCATGCTTCATATGTTTAAGGTATATAATTAAACTGGTTCTTGGTATGATTTCTGTCATTTTGATCACTCCATTACTTTAATCTATAGTATCACGACTGAACTAAATTTGAAATAACCAAACCCCTGTATCACTAAGCATTCACGCTTCTTAGATATCACTTTTGGTTAGCTTTATAAACTACGAGGAGGAAATTTCATGGTAAAAATAAGTAGACTTATCAGAAACAGTGTAGCAGGTGCTGCCGGTATATTCAGCGGACTTATCTTTTTGTCAAAATTAAAAGGACAACCAGAACCTCAACCTATCCCAGCATTCTTTACACGTAAGCCCCATTATATCTTCGCCCATCGCGGCGGCATGGCTTTACGTCCGGAACAAACAAAACTCGCATTTGATACAGCGGCATCTTACGAAGTGGATGGTTTCGAAACAGATGTACGTGTCACAAGTGATGAACAATTGATTGTCTTTCATGATGCCACAGTCGACCGTACTACCAACGGTTCAGGCAAAGTACGTGAACATCGCTTAGATGAACTGCAAAAGCTGGATGCAGGTTATCATTTTAAAGACATCAATAAAGAGACGCCTTATCGTGACCACCCAGATGCGAAAATCCTGACATTTGATCAATTGTTAGAATTATATCCTGATATGCTCATTAATGTGGATTTAAAAGATAGTCCAGACTCTTATGAAGGTACGATTGCACCAGAACTATTATACAAATCTATCGTACGTCATAACGCACAAGATCGCGTATTAGTGACGAGTTTCTATCAGGAACAAATTGCTAGATTTTCTGAATTAGCATTAGGAACAGTTGCGGTAGGCGCAAGCCAAGAAGAAGTCACTGTAGGTATCGTTAAATTCTTCAGCGGCTTAGGCAATATGTTTGAAGCGCAAGCCAACACTTTCCAAATGCCGACAAGTTATCATGGTGTGCCACTTACTTCAAAACGATTAATCAATTGGTTGAATTCTCGTAATATCGTTCCAGGTTATTACGGTGTCAACAGTATTGATTTAATGAGTGACCTATTTAACAAAGGCACACATACTATTGTCACTGACAGACCTGACCTTGCATTCCAATATCGTCAAAACCAAGCTCAACATTAATATGACTGATCACTCAAATTATAATAATTAATAAACAAAGCAACACCCGCTACCATCGGCTTTATAGCTTATGTAGCGGGTGTTGCTTTGTGTTTTATATTAAGCGTGGATTTGGCATTGGCATGTTCCGCCTGTACTGCATCCATGCATATCTGTTCTAAAGAATGGGTTCCCTACTTCAATTTTCACATTATCTGAAATAGAAGTTGCGATAATTGTGATGACTTCATCCACTAAATTTTGAAGTTCAGTTTCTTTTTGTTTATACGCCATCACAGATGGTACCATGTCATATGCTCGTTTACTTTTACGCGTTGCACGTGTCACTGTTTGATAATCTGGATGATATTTACCAAAACGCATCACTTCATCATAACGTTCTTTATATTTCATAAACGTTTGATAATGCGTTTGCGCTGCTTCATCTTCGTTCATTGCTTGACGTGCTGCTATATATTCTTGGTAAATCTCTGAGTTTAAAATCATTTCACTGACTTCATCTACACCATCTAAAACCTCAATGATTTCAGAATTAATCATATTGTCACCTTCCATCAGTCTCCAATAAATATTAATGTATAGTAGCCGTCCATGACATCTCCGCCCATTTCAGTATATTGTGTATTCAATAAACGAGAACGGTGAATGTCTGAATTCAACCAGCTATGCAAGAGTGTCGGTACGTCATTAAAGTCATAACCAACGTTTTGTCCTACGGCTTCAAATTTTATATTACGATCATCTAGTTGTTGTTTCAAAGCACCTTCAGTAAATTCAACATTTTTGTTATTTGTACTTTCGTATAAGTTTACTGAAGCGATGTGACTCAAATCATTATTTACTTTGAACGGTTTAAGCCCCTTCAAGCTTCTGATTTGATTGGTAACTTCATAAAGCGTCATTAACTGGTTGACGTTTTGTTCGTATGGGACATCTTTATGTTGATTTTCAACAGTTTTTTCATTTGATGTTTGTGTCATTTGATATGGATTAAACATAACAAGTGCATTAGCATCAAGGAATCTTACACCAACCACTTTATTGGTTTGTTGGTCGATATACACTTGTGCGTACACATCACCATATTTTATCAGCATTTGTGTTTTCATATCTTCATCAGAAAGTTCTATATCATAAGACTTACCGTTAGCTTTGATACGGGGTTCTGGATTAATACTCGTGTTTTCAAAAATACTCGAAGCATCTTCAGAGATATTGATAGGTTCAATATCCGCCTTCGTTCCTGTCGCATAGACTGATTTAATGATATTATTCTTAGCCGTCACAATATAATATTGATTTTGTGCTCTGAAGACATAGTTTTTATAGTCATTTGCGTATGCATAGACACGATCAGCTTGACCGAATTTCTTCGTCAAACCGCTGATGTCATTGTTGACCCATGTTCCAATTCCTGACTTAGGTTTTGGATTTTCAGTCTCCGGCCCTTTTTTCTGTGTTTGTTCAATTTTTGTCGACGATTTCTTGTTTGGATTTTCTAACACATCAAATTTCAGCCGTGGCGAATAAAATAAATAGATAAGAAAAGTTATGAGAAGCAAGACGCCTATAACTTTAATAATTAAATTCCTCATTCTCCGCCCACCTCAATGTTAAGTAATTATCATTGTACACGTTTCACACGCACACTCGCAAGGATAGTCTTTATGTAAAAACATCGACTGACAACAAATAACGTCATCAGTCGATGTTTTACATTTTAAAAGCCGAAAGTTGCTTTAAATAATGAAGTTGTTTCTCCACCTGGGTACATAACATATAACAAGATGTACACGATAATACCTGTGAACGCTGTAAAAATCCAAATAATCGCTGCCCAAGGTCCAACCTTGCGGTGAAGATTAAATTTGTCTTTAAACGCTGTGATGATTTGGAATAATCCCATTAATCCACCCACTGTTGATAACGCGATGTGGAAAATCAAGAAGAAATGGTAATATCCTTTTAACCATGCAGGTCCACCGAAAGCAGTGTTCCCGATAAAGAATGTTCTACTTGCATAAATGATAAAGAATGTTAATGCGAAGAATGCCGCAGTCAACATTACTTTCTTATGCGCTTCAATTTTACGTTTTTTAATCAAGTACCATCCAACAATAACTAACGCCGCACAAATTTGAATACAGCTTGTACTTATCGTCGGCAATATAGGTAGACTCATAAATCTCATCCTATCTTCAATTTATTTAAATCATATTGATTAAAGAAATTACGACTGCTAATGCAAAGAAAAGCACTAAATAGTTTAGTGAGTAAACAAACATTAACGTAGCCCATTTCTTTTGATTGAAGTTCTTCTTGAAGCTTGTTAAGCCAAGATACATCCAACCTAAGTTCAGAAGTGTTGCCAATACAACGAATACCGTACCTAAATTTGTAAATAATAATGGTAAAGGTAATAATGCGACTAACCATAAAAGCATACCTACACGTGTACGGTTAAAACCTCTAACAGATGGTAACATAGGAACTTTAGCTAAAGCATATTCGTCTTGACGTTTAATAGCTAAGGCATAGAAATGAATCGGTTGCCAACAAAATACCACTAAGAATAACGCAATTGCTGTTAAGCTTAGTTGGCCTTCAATTGCTGTCCAGCCGATTAAAGGCGGTACTGCACCTGGGAAGCTCCCGATAACAGTATTCCAAGTTGTGTGGCGTTTAGACCAAATTGAATAAAATGATACGTAGCCGATAATGCCCATTAAACCAATGACACCTGATGGTATATTTAGGATAAATAATAAGATTTCTCCTAGAACCATCATTCCGAAACTTAAAATCAATAAATTTTTATTTGAAATTCTGTTATTGACTGTCGGTCTTGACTGTTTGCTTGGCATAATGCTGTCAATATCTTGGTCATAATAGTTATTGAGTGCACATGCGCCCCCCATGATGAGCGTTGAACCGATCATCATCAACAGAATTTGCGGTATAGATGATAGGAAGGAGTGATTCGTTAATACAATCGCTAGCCATGCTCCTGTGAAGGCAGGAATTAAGTTCCCTTGAACGAGCCCCATTTTAATAATTGCTTTCAGTTCTTTAAGGGTTACACGACCAGAAGCTTGCGACAAAGTATGTCCTTTATCCATAATGCCCCTCCTTAAAATATTCATATAATACAATGATATAGCAAAAAGTAATAGTTGACTAGGCTAAATAAGACAAATTTGTGACACTTTAGCGACAACACTAATTTTCAAAAAATCGTCATTTTTGTGACACATTTTCAATCCACATGCTATTAAAATTTATAGCCATTATTGATATAATGTTTATAAATATTTACAATTTATCAAATGACAAATAGGCTTGGGGCATGGAATTCGGATTCGTCTTACATACTTGTTCGTACAAATCCCTCCTTTCCTCTGCCTTTATCTATGTCAATTAATCAGTGGGGTGTTTTAAATTGTTTAAAAAACGTAACCTTAGATGGTTAGCTGTTCTCGCAACAGTTATTATGGCATGGGTTCAATTAGGTGGCGCACTTGTAACAAAAACAGGTTCAGCCGATGGTTGCGGATCATCATGGCCGTTATGTCATGGTGCTTTATTACCGCAAAACTTACCTATTAGTACAATTATCGAGCTCAGTCACAGAGCAACATCTGCTTTATCATTAATCGTTGTATTATGGTTGGTCATTACAGCTTGGAAGAATATCGGGTATATCAAAGAAGTTAAACCACTGGCAATTATCAGTGTCGGTTTCTTGCTTATCCAAGCATTAGTCGGAGCTGCAGCAGTGCTTTGGCAACAAAATGATTACGTGCTTGCATTGCACTTTGGTATCTCATTAATCAGCTTCTCATCTGTTTTCGTATTGACATTAATCATCTTCGATGTAGATAAAAAATACGAAGCGAACAAAGTACACATAGATCCTAAACTTAGAATCTATACTTGGACAATGGCGATTTGTTTATATGTCGGCATTTACACAGGTGCTTTAGTACGTCATACAGATTCATCATTATCTTATGGTTCATGGCCATTACCATTCGCAGACTTGATTCCACATACAGAACAAGACTGGGTACAATTCATGCATAGATTATTAGCACTTATCGCTACAATCAGTGTGTTCCTTGCATTTAACTATGCAATCAGACACTATCACGAAAACCGTACCATCCGATACGGTTACACAGCAGCATTACTTTTAATCGTACTGCAAATTATCACAGGTGCTTTATCAATCTTCACAAGCGTGAATTTATTCATCGCTTTACTACACGCATTAATTATCACATTTGAATTCGGTTTAATCGCCTACTTCATCTTATTGATGCTGCGTACAAAACGTGTTGAAAAAGTTAAAAATAACGCTTATTAATACAAATAACCGTTGAACAGACATCACTGTTCAGCGGTTATTTTTTGTTGCTTTATCCAAACTTCTTAATCACTTTTACTATAAATAGGCTTCTCAAGAATAGAAATACCGGAAACTGAAGAGAGTATCAGCTTCCGGCATATTTTAACGATTATTCATCTTTTTCTAATTCCACTAATAAGTCGCCTGTTTGAATACCTTCACCATTTGTGACAGTAACTTGTTTTACTGTACCGTTGAATGGTGCTTGTACTGTTGTTTCCATTTTCATTGCTTCAGTAATCAAGAGTGCTTGTCCGCTTTCTACGTGATCACCCACTGCAACTTTAACTTCTGACACTGTACCAGGCATTTGTGCACCGATATGGTTAGGGTTAGCTTTGTCTGCTTTTGGTTTTACTGTCGCATTCGTTTTCACATTTTCATCTTGAATTTTAATTTGACGTGTTTGACCGTTCATGATGAAGAAGATTGTTCTGACACCTTTATCATCTGGTTCAGTAATTGCTTCTAATGTGATAATCAATGTTTTACCTTTATCAATTTCCACTTCAACTGTTTCACCCGTACGCATACCGAAGAAGAATGTCGGCGTATCTAATAATGACACATTACCGAATTGTTCTTTCGTAGCGATGTATTGTTCATAAACTTTAGGATAAATCGCATAACTGATTAAATCTTGTTCAGTGACAGGTTTTTCTTGTTTTGCTTGAAGTTCTTCACGTAACGCTTCAAAGTCGATATCTTCAAGGTATTCACCTGGACGCTCTGTTAATGGTTTTTGACCTTTCAACACAACTTTTTGAAGTTCTTTATTGAAGCCGTCTGTTGGTTGACCGATTTCACCTTTGAAGAATGAGACCACTGATTCAGGGAAGTCGAGTTTGTAACCGTCTTTTAAGACATCTTCTTCTGTTAAATCATTTTGTACCATGTATAACGCCATATCTCCAACTACTTTTGAAGATGGTGTTACTTTAACAATATCTCCAAATAAGAAGTTTACTCGACGATACATATCTTTAACTTCATGGAATCTATTGCCTAAGCCTAAACTTTTCGCTTGTTGGTTTAAGTTTGAGTATTGACCGCCAGGCATTTCATATTGGTAAATTTCTGTGTTCGGTGATTTGAAATCACTTTCGAAGTCACTATAGTAATGACGTACTGTATCCCAATATTGACCTAAATGTTCAAGACCATTGATATCTGTACGTGCATCACGACCAAAGCCATTTAAAGCATAGTACAATGAGTTCGCACTTGGTTGACTTGTTAAACCACTCATAGATGATACTGCTGTATCAATCACGTCCACACCTGCATCTGCAGCTTGTTTATACGTTAAAATACCGTTACCGCTTGTATCATGTGTATGCAAGTGGATTGGTAAATCAACTGCAGCTTTTAATTCTCCGATTAATTCAAAAGCAGCTTTAGGTTTTAATAAACCAGCCATGTCTTTAATCGCAAGAATATGGAATCCTTCTTTTTCCAATTCCTTCGCAAGGTTCACATAGTAATCTAATGTGTAAATATTAGAGCGTTGCGGATCTAAAATATCCCCTGTATAACAAATTGTACCTTCAGAGATTTTGCCCGCTTCTTGAACCGCTTCATTTGCTACTTTCATTTGGTCTAACCAGTTCAACGAGTCGAAAATACGGAAGACATCTACGCCAGCTTCAGCACTTTCTTTTACAAATTTCTTAATCACATTATCAGGATAGTTTTTATAACCTACTGCGTTTGATGCACGTAATAACATTTGGAATAAAATGTTAGGAATGGCTTTACGCATTTGTTCCAGACGTTCCCATGGATTTTCTTTCAAGAAGTTATAAGCAACGTCAAATGTGGCACCGCCCCACATTTCAAGTGAGAATGCATCTTGTAAGATTTCCGCTGTTTGTGATGCGATAGCTAACATATCTTTCGTACGCACACGTGTCGCAAGTAAGGATTGATGCGCATCACGGAATGTTGTATCTGTAATCAACACATCTTCTTGTTTTAATAACCAGTCAGCTACAGCTTTAGGACCTTGTTCATCTAAGAGTTGTTTTGTACCTCTTAATTGTTTGATTTCTGATCTTGGTACACGGTCTACATGTGGTCGTTCAAAATCAGGTTTTTGACGTTTTTCAACACTTGGGAAGCCGTTGATTGTCACATTACCAATGTATTCTAATGTTTTAGTACCACGGTCTTGTGTTGGATTAATTTCAAACAACTCAGGTGTTTCTTCGATGAATTTAGTTGTATAGTCGCCTTCTTGGAATTGTTTATTACGAATCACGTTAATTAAGAATGGAATATTCGTTTTCACACCACGAATACGCATCTCACGTAAAGATCGATCCATTTTTTCAATCGTTTGTTTGAACGTTAGCGCATGTGTAGACAATTTCACTAATAATGAGTCATAATATGGTGAAATTTCAGCACCTTGGAATCCATCACCAGCATCTAAACGTACACCGAAACCACCACTAGAACGATAAGCGATAATGTGGCCAGTATCCGGCATAAAGTCATTTGTCGGATCTTCAGTTGTGATACGACATTGAATCGCATACCCTAATGTATGAATTTCATCTTGATGTGGAATACCGATTTCATCGTCAAATAACGATTCGCCATCTGCTACAAGAATTTGTGTTTTCACAATATCGATACCTGTAATCATTTCAGTGATTGTATGTTCTACTTGTACACGTGGGTTAACTTCAATAAAGAAGAACTCATCGCCAGATACTAAGAACTCAACTGTACCTGCGTTGACATAGCCCACATTGTTCATTAATTGTAATGCTGCGTCACAAATACGTTGACGTAAACCTTCATCCATACCTACTGATGGTGCAACTTCAACAACTTTTTGATGACGACGTTGTACAGAACAATCTCTTTCATAAAGGTGAACAATATTACCGTGTTCATCACCCATGATTTGAACTTCTATATGTTTTGGTTCATTAATGTATTTTTCAATATAAACTTCACTGTTACCAAAAGATTTTTGCGCTTCAGATTTCGCACGTGTAAAGGCTTCTTCAAGTTCAGACTCCTCATTCACAATACGCATACCTTTACCGCCGCCACCGCTAGTGGCTTTAATCATCAATGGGTAACCTGCTTCTTTCGCAAAATCTGCAGCTTTATGATAATCCTCAATCGGACCATCTGTACCCGGAATAACTGGTAAACCAGCTTCAATTGCTGTGGCACGGGCTTTCACTTTATCACCAAACATATCTAAATGTTTAAGTTTAGGGCCGATAAAGATAATACCTTCTTCTTCACAGCGTTTTGCGAAGGTTTCATTTTCACTTAAGAATCCGTAACCTGGATGAATCGCATCAACATTCGCATTCTTCGCAACTTCAATAATACGTTCAATATTTAAATAACTGTCGGCAGGACCTAAATCCTCTCCGACTAAATAAGATTCATCAGCTTTGTTTCTATGTAACGAACCTTTGTCTTCATTTGAATAAATTGCGACTGTTGTAATGTCTAATTCAGTGGCTGCACGGAAAATACGAATTGCGATTTCACCGCGGTTTGCTACCATTAACTTATTAATCTTCTTCAAGTGATCAACCCCCAAAAATCAATTATTAGAATTTTCTAAACCTTTGTTGTAGATAATAGTATACCAAAACACGAACATTAATGTTAGTAGATGTATCTGTTCTGATATGTAAACTTCAAGCCAAACTATACTGTTTCAGCAACTTATAAACACGCCACCAAAGCATGTTAGACAGTGCTAGTATAGATAAGACATATAGAAGCATATCCGTATTATATCATATTTTCTTATAACACATCATAAACTTTATTTATACTTATTTCTGAAAGCAATCATTTTAGCTTAACCATTATTCTTAACATTTCTTACTCGTCAATAAAAAACGTTTGTCTTTTTAAAAATCTTTCAATCGACATAAAAAAAGACTGAACGTGCTTACGCTCAGTCTTGTCATTTAATATCTTCTTGGAATATCAATATGTTTTTGTTTTGCTTTTTGTTTATCCATCTTGATTTGTTTCGCAGTAATTAATAATAAGCCTAAGGCGATACTTAAACTAATCATAGAGGAACCACCAAAACTAATAAATGGTAACGGTACCCCTGTCAACGGAATTAACGCTGAAATACCACCTAAGTTAACGAATGTTTGACTGCCGATATAACTTGCGATACCAACACAAACGAGTTTATAGAAATAAGAACTTGTTTCAGAAGCTAATTGGAAAGCTCTATAGACAATAAAGAACAATAATCCAATCACAAATAGGCCTCCGATTAAACCTAGTTCTTCACATATGACCGCAAAGATAAAGTCTGTATGCGGTTCTGGCAGATAGCCGAGTTTTAACACACTGTTGCCGATACCTTTACCGAATAATCCCCCATTCCCAATCGCCATTAAGGAGTTTGAAATATGGTAACCTGTACCAGATTCAAAATGGAATGGATCTGTCATAATTCTAAAACGGGCAACTAAGTATGCAGGTAACCAACCTGCAATGGCGAATAGTACTAATGCAATACTGCCGCCTACCAATATGATACCGCCCCATTTTAATAGCGGTTTAATCCAAATACCTGCATAAAGCATAATGGACATAAAAATAATGATAATCAGCATCGTTTGCCCAACATCACGTTGGAATAGCACCATGATAATACATACAATGATAAATAATAACGGATTCAGTATTAATTTCGGATTCGCAAGTACGCGCTCACGCTTTTTATTAATCATGAATGGCAGATAAAGTATAATGGCGATTTTCAACAACTCTGAAGCTTGTAAGTTCATAAACCCTAAGTTAATCCAACTTTTAGAACCATTGATATTTTTACCGATTAATAACGTAAAGAATAGCAAAAGGAAAATACCTGCCATCATAATTTGTTGCACACGTGTTTGCTGTAAAAATTTAACGTTCATGAAGAACGCCATAAAAAATACAATAATAAAACTCATCACAACGTACATTAACTGTCTTGTATAAAAGTACGTACCAGACACAGGTGTACCCCCTGTTAATGTCCCTTTAGTAGCAGGAACCATACTGGCACTGTAAACCATAATCAACCCAATCAAACACAGCATTATATATGTAATCACTAACGGATAATCGATATATTTTGCATACTTTCCGACATACCGAAAGAAAGATTTTATGTTATTCATTTAAAAATCATCCAATTCTCATATTTGAAGTGTTTTCAAATATATTTAGAGTTTGTATAAGACTTTAATGTCTTAATTCTGTTTTCACTTTGACGATATCTTTATAAAACCACATTTTTAAGTCGTGTTGCAAGCATTTCTGTATGTTGAAAAGAAATAAAAAAAGTGACTGTACATTCTATCAACTTCTGACAGAACTGCAGCCACTTTGTGCGGTTTAATCTGATGCTGTGAAATTAAACGTTTGTGAATGCTTCATGAAGTTTAGACAATTCTTTTTCAAGACGCAACATGATTTCTTTACCTTGTTCGATATCGATCAAGCCTAAGTTTGCTGCAAAGTCTACTTCTTTTTGTAAGCCAAACATTTGTGTATCTAAAACTTCTTCATACAAAGGACATTGCGGCAATGTTAAATTGTCCATTTGTACTTTAATTAATTGCAGAATGCGATCTGCATCTTTATTTAATTGGTCATATGCCGCGTTATTGATTGTGTTCGATTTCGTCATGACATACTCCCCCTATCATTTGTTTGTCATATTAAAAATTTTAGCCTACTCAAAACTAAATTGCAAGTAAATTTCGAATCAGTAACTCTATTCTATGTTATCATAGACTCAGATATTATAAAGGGGAGCGCATAAAATGATACAAATTAAGGGTAAAGTTAAATTTCCAATTACTTTAGACAGTACAACTTGGATTTTTGACGATCGTAAAGTAAAAATCGAAGATTTAGAAGCAGGCGTCTTTGAAGGAACAAAACCTGTCGAATTCCAAAATAACCGTGAATGGAATCGCGCAATTTTGGAAGGACAAACAAATCCTCCAACCCTGAATTCTGAAATCAAGTATAAAAAGCGTGCCATGATTGAGGACACATTTGTGATTAACATGACACCTTTCTTCAAGAATGCTGAACCAAATGACGATGCCACAGCAATTCGTCTATCTAACGATGAAGATTCAATCGAAGTACCGTTAAGCTTATTACCTTACCTGTTCTTTAAATTCGCAGATAAAGGGAAACGTTTATATGATGACAACGGTGTAGACAGCTTCGTGTACATACCTGAAGAAGGGTATTCACATGAATTCAAACATGTGACGTATATCGAGGTGGTATAATTTGATAAAAGTACAGTGTATCATCTGTGATACGGAAGTACTCATGGATGAAAATACATTGGAAGCCAAACAGCTGTGCAATCATCCTATGCGCACATTTATGTGCGAAGATTGCAGAAGTCGTTTAGATGTTCCTAAACAACGTAATAACTTTTATAAAGCACAAGAAAAATTCAATATATTTACAGAAGACCATGACGATTGATTCATGGTCTTTTTTTCTTCCTAAATACAAAAAAGAAGCCCGAATCTTTATGATTCAGACTTCTTCATTATCTTAAAGCTATAACGATTACTCGTCTTCAGCCATTAATTGTTTAATACGTTTTGCTTCTTTTTCACGTTGAGATTTATTTAAAATTTTCTTTCTCATACGGATACTTTCAGGTGTTACCTCTAACAATTCATCGTCATCGATAAATTCTAACGCTTCTTCAAGTGTTAAGATACGTGGACGTTTCATTGTTTCAGTTTGGTCTTTCGTAGCTGAACGTACGTTGGTTTGGTTTTTAGTTTTAGTGATATTTACTGTTAAATCATTATCACGGTTATTTTCACCAACAATCATACCTTCGTATACTTCAGTACCTGGTTCCATGAAGTTAGTACCACGGTCTTCTAAACCAATAATTGCATATTGGCTTGCTTTACCTTGGTCCATAGAAACTAATACACCATTACGACGTCCGCCGATACGACCTTTAATACGTGGACGGAATTCTTCGAATGTGTGGTTGATGATACCATAACCACTTGTCATTGACATGAACTCAGTTGTGTAACCGATCATACCACGTGCAGGCACCATGAATACTAAACGTGTTAAACCATTATCTGTAGTCACCATGTCTAACATTTCACCTTTACGTTGTCCAAGTGACTCGATAACTGAACCTGCATTTTCTTGAGGCACTTCACATTGTACGCGTTCAAATGGTTCACATAAAACGCCATCGATTTCTTTAAGGATTACTTGTGGTTTAGATACTTGTAATTCAAAACCTTCACGACGCATATTTTCAATTAAGATAGATAAGTGTAATTCACCACGGCCTGCGATAACCCAAGCATCTGGTTGGTCAGTTGGTGTTACTTTTAATGATACGTCTGTTTCAAGTTGTTGATCTAAACGGTCTTGAATTTGACGTGCAGTCACATACGTACCTTCGCGCCCAGCAAATGGTGAGTTATTTACACGGAAAGTCATTTCAAGTGTTGGTTCATCAATACGTAAAACAGGTAATGCTTCTTGATGGTCATGTGGTGTTACTGTTTCACCTACGTTGATATCTTCCATACCTGAAACCGCAATTAAATCCCCTGCATGTGCTTCTTCAATTTCTTCACGTTTTAAACCGAAGAAACCGAATAATTTGCTGACACGGAAGTTTTTAACACTGCCGTCTAATTTTAATAATGAAACTTGATCTCCGACTTTGATTGTACCACGGAATACACGACCGATACCGATACGACCTACATAGTCGTTGTAATCAAGTAACGCGATTTGGAATTGTAAAGGTTCATCGCGGTTATCTACTGGTGCTGGTACATAGTCTAAGATTGTTTCATACAATGACTGCATGTTTTCATCTTGTTTATCTGGTTCTAAGCTTGCTGTACCGTTTACAGCTGATGCATATACAACTGGGAATTCTAATTGGTCATCATTTGCATCTAATTCGATAAATAAGTCTAAGACTTCATCTACAACCGCTTCTGGGCGTGCTGCAGGTTTATCGATTTTATTTACAACCACTACAGGTTTTAAATTTTGTTCTAACGCTTTTTTCAACACGAAACGTGTTTGAGGCATTGTACCTTCGTAGGCATCAACAACTAATACAACACCGTCTACCATTTTCATGATACGTTCCACTTCACCGCCGAAGTCAGCGTGACCTGGTGTGTCTAAAATATTAATTCTAGTGCCTTTATAATTAACTGCAGTATTTTTCGCTAAGATTGTAATACCACGTTCTCTTTCAATATCATTAGAATCCATTGCACGTTCATCAACATGCTCATTCTCACGGAAAATACCAGATTGTTTTAATAATTCGTCAACTAATGTTGTTTTACCATGGTCAACGTGAGCAATAATAGCAATGTTACGTACGTCTTCTCTTAAATTTGTCATACTAAATTTCCTTTCTTGAGTAAATTCCCACTTCAATTTGCAACTTTTTTATTATATCATATTATTGAGCAAAGAATAATAAGGTGGGGTTTGAATGCAGAAAAAAAAATCAAAAGCTATATTTTGGCTTTATTCTGTTCTTGCAGTCATTTTCTTAGTACTGTTCAGTTTTAGCTTAGGTGCTCAAAATTATTGGTTTATGGCGATTACAGCCATTATCCTAATTGCAATTTTCGGTGCCGGCTTTACAACTAAGAAAAAATATCGCGAAAACGATTGGTTCTGACCAATCATTATATGAATTTTTAACATAAAGGGTTCCACTCCTTGCAGTACCCTGCAGGAGAAAGAATACACATATATTTCAGTCAAAAGAAAAAGGTTGGGTACCTAGATGCTTTTTGAACAATTGCTTGTTTAAACAGCTTCGATGGTCCCGACCTTTTATTTTTTATCGATATCTTTTGTGTAATGTCTCAAAAGTTTCTTTTTCCGGCAACATGTGTTTCGTTAAAATTTCCTCATGTATGGATTGATTGCCGACCAATACAGAGTGCGGCTGATTTAGTGAAAGTGGATTACCTAATAAATCCGTACCTTTACCGCCTACTTCATTTAAAATAATTAAAGCACCGGCATAATCCCAAGGTTGTAATCTCGGTGTTAAATATGCACCTAATTTTCCTTGCGCAACATGAATCATTTCTAAGGCTGCAGAACCATAAGCGCGACAACTTCTCGCTTCATCTACTACCTTTCTGAATATAACACCAATCACCGGCTTTGTTAACCAATTTGGATTAATTCCAATCAAACTTTTATTTAAATCCGAATTCTCAAGCGGCTTCATTGGATGTTCGTTTACAAACGCACCCTCTCCTGCTTTTGCATGATAGAGCAAATCATTCATGACATCATAAACAAATCCTGCATAAGGCTCTCCATCATTATAAATACCGATAGAAATCGCAAAATTTTCTTTTTGATGCACAAAGTTCAATGTGCCGTCAATCGGATCTATAACCCAGACAATACCTTTTTGTTCAACTTCAGACATTGGTCTGCCATGTCCTTCTTCACCAATAAATTGGTGGTCTGGATAATTCTCCATAATGTTATTGTAAATAAAATCTTCCGTTGCTTTATCAACATTTGTCACCAAATCATTTGGATTGGATTTTGTTTCAATATTGATATCTTGCTGCATCATTTTACGGATATTATTACCCGCTTCAATTACAAGTCCTTTTGCAAAATCATATACTGCCATTTACGAACACCCCTTCTATCATATTATAACTAAATCATTTCAGAATTTCATTTACTCTAAATCAAGCCAAAATTATGCTACAATGTTTTCAATCATAACAACAGGAGGCTTTGTCATGTCTAACTATACTTTTTCTTCTAAAGACTTTAAAGTCTTTGAAGTGCCTGGATTAGAAGCACGTATGGCTGAAATCGAACAACACATCAGACCAAAACTACATCAGTTGGGTGAACACTTCGCTGACTTCTTATCTACCCATACAGCAGATGAATTCTTTATGCATATCGCAAAACATGCACGTCGTACAGTAAATCCGCCGAAAGATACTTGGGTCGCTTTCTCTACGAATAAACGCGGTTATAAAATGCTGCCGCATTTCCAAATCGGTTTATACGAATCACAAGTCTTTGTCATGTTCGGCGTTATGCATGAAGCTAAAAATAAAACGCATTACATTGAAGTCTTTGAAAATCACTTCAAAGATATTGAAAACTTGCCTGCAGACTACCGTATTTGTGTAGATCATGTCAAAATGGATAAACCATTGATCCAAGACCTATCGACTGAAGACTTAGAACAAGCATTCCTCGATTATTTAGAAGATACGTTTGAGCAACTGTTAAAGTTTTATCCATAATAGCATAATACCGAGCATTTAACTATTCATTCAAAATTATCGTGCTGATTTAGACAAAGTTTGCCTTATACTACTTTGTTTAAATCAGCTTTTCTTTTTCACCTACATCTCGTTGCTTACAATTTTAAACGTAAAAAACAGTTTTATTAGGTTGACCTAATTTTATTTTTACTTTATTATTAAACCATTGTTAGAACATAGAGAAGTGGGGGTGACCTTCTTGACTAAAAGACAGGTCAATTATAATAACGACAGCTTAGACGAAATCAACAATACTGTCAGTTTCAATTCAAACAGTAGTATCAAGCAGAAATTCCTTTCATTCTTAGGACCGGGCTTACTGGTTGCAGTAGGTTATATGGATCCTGGTAACTGGATTACCTCCATGCAAGGCGGAGCCAAATACGGTTATATTCTGCTTTTTGTAATATTAATTTCAAGTTTGTCTGCCATGTTGCTTCAAAGTATGACAGTCAGACTCGGTATCGCATCAGGCCATGACTTAGCACAAGTCACAAAACGCTTTTTAAATAAACCTTTAGCATTTATATTCTGGATCATAGCTGAACTCGCAATTATTGCGACAGATATCGCAGAAGTTATCGGCAGTGCCATTGCGCTTGATCTATTATTCGGAATTCCATTGCTTGTCGGTGCGATTATCACAGTACTTGATGTCTTTATCTTATTATTTATTATGAAATTCGGTTTCAGAAAAATTGAAGCCATCGTCGGTACGTTAATCTTTACTGTACTCGCAATCTTCATCTTTGAAGTTTATATTGCTTCACCTGACGTTGTCAGTGTATTAAATGGTTTTATACCTAGCAGTCATATCGTTACACAACAAGGTGCCTTATATATTGCCTTAGGTATTGTTGGTGCAACGATTATGCCGCATAATCTTTATTTACACTCATCTATCGTCCAATCAAGAACATATAATCGTAAAGATGAAGCTTCTAAAGCACAAGCCATTAAATATGCGACAATTGATTCAAACATTCAATTGACTATCGCATTTGTGATTAACTGTTTATTACTTGTTTTAGGTGCTGGTTTATTCTTCGGTACAGGCAATGCAGATAATCTTGGCGGTTTCTATGACTTATATCAAGCCTTAGAACAACAACCGTTGCTTGGCGCATCTCTTGGCGGCTTAATGAGTACTTTATTCGCAGTCGCTTTACTTGCGTCAGGTCAAAACTCAACGATTACAGGTACCCTAGCCGGTCAAATCGTTATGGAAGGTTTTATCAACTTGAAATTACCAAACTGGGTAACACGATTAATCACACGTTCTATCGCAATTATTCCAGTTATCATTTGTTTAATTATCTTCCATGGTAATGAAAGTATGATGGAACAACTCTTAGTCTTTTCACAAGTATTCTTAAGTATTGCGTTGCCATTTACTTTAATCCCGCTTCAACTTGCGACAAACAACAAAGACTTGATGGGACAATTTAAAAACAAATTATGGATTAACATAATTTCATGGTCATTAATTGTTATCCTAAGCGGATTAAACATCCATTTAATCATCCAAACGTTCCAAGAACTGTAAACAAAAGCTATACAATAAAAATAGGCTCTTTGTCAAATTCGGTTGATATATAAAA